>JAKAVU010000139.1 GCA_021817185.1 bacterium | reverse complement strand
GATGGCCTCCTCCAGTCGGGCGCTGGGCGCTACTCTTGTTGCCACGGCGTAGCTCTCCTTGGTGGTTTCCAGACCTACCTCGCGAGACTACGCCGCTCCTCTTTTACAGCGCCACTCGGACGCGACCTGCTTGGATGGCGATTGGTGGTGCAAGGCGCATCTCCAAGTACCTTCCCCAACGCTTGGTCACGCACCATCTGGCCGTTGCCGCTCTTTCCGGCGCTTTGCTTGAATGAGCCCTCGCACTCCCACGAGCCACAGTACAAATCCCCCTGCCCCGAGCACCGCGGCCACACCGGCGGGAACGAACCCAGCCAAACCGGTGACTAACGCCGCACAGAAGAGCGCCCCGCCAATGGCCGCGACATTCACGGACCGTCCAATGCGCGAACTGCGGGTACTCTGACGGTTCACGGTCAGCCGCCCAGATCCGCCGATGGCACTGCTCACCCGCTGGCGCTCCTTCCGCCGCAACAGAACGGCGCGGCGGACCCCTCGCAGGCACACCGTAGCCAGCAGAAGGCCCGCTGCCCCAAGTCCCAACGCCGCGCCGACGGGAATCGCCCTGACTAGCCCAGCAATCAGGGCCGCGACGACAATAGCCGCCCCAACCAGTGCAGAGTAGGAGAATGCCCGGATGGCCACCGAGTAGTCATGCTCGCTACTCATACCAGCATCCACTAACCCAGTTCGTCCTTACTATACCAAGTTGCCACCATCGATGGGTCAAGAACAGACTCTTGGCAGAATCGGCGAAGGAACCCACGAGGCGGAGGAGTAGAGCCACCGGGTCAAGGAGCGTACGTCGATCAGACACCCCAATTGCAGCCATCCCGACTACTATCCCCCGTCTGTATCCCACCTATAGGTACCAAGCTCTGCCTCCGCCGAGCCCTCGGCCTTGGCGGTCCTACCCATCCTCCTCACCCGTCCGTTCATTTCCAAGTCGCGCCTCGGGGTGCTCCTGCCAGTATCGCTGCTTGGCACGGTCTATCTCCAACTTCCACTCTTCGACATTCAGCAATGCGCCGCGGGTCTTGATTGGGAACCCGCACTGTGCACTGACGTAGGCGCTCGCCAACCGTCTGGTCTTAAATATCCAATGGAAGAAGAGAACGCCCCCCGTGACCATGGCACCAACTAGAGTCCACCCGATCGCACCCAAGACCACGGCTATCGTTCCGTGAGTCAGACCCACGCCAACCGCAAGTCCTATTACCACCCAGAACGGAATCACCGAAAACTTGAGCACCCATAGCGGCCGTTGTGCGTACTTGAACGCCTCCTCGCCAATGAGGGGAACGAGTTCAGCTCTGGCCAGTCGCACCTTCTCTCGATTGATGCTGTTCCACGGGCTGGTCCTGTAGCCACTAGCGGGCATGAGAAGCACCCGCAACAACAAGCTGTCGGATCATCGTCCAGCACCGGGCACCACCCGGCACCAGCGGATGACCTTTAGGGTCCTGCGATAGAAGAGGACAATGCTGACATCGGCCATAGCGAGATGAACGAACATCACCAGCCAGAGTAGGGTCCGCTGCCACCTGAGGCGGCGGTGTCGGGGCCCCTCCTCTTGGGTGTCAGTACTGCGGTGAAGCCTCATGATTTTCTCGGGCGCTCGGGTGCCCTGGCGTGCTCGCCCCTAACTGCCCTCGACACAACCCGTGTCTCGCCAGAGTGCCGGGCCCGGTCACAGTCTCCCCGCAGCCGAACGCGACTGCTGAGTTCAAACATGGCAGTCCACTCGAGCCACCTGTCTCCCACCACAGTGCCAGCGTTTCACCACAGGCCATCGGGCGAACGCCTCCGGCTCTAGTGCCGCTCGGCACGAGCAGCCCTGTTGAGTTTGTACTTGCGCCGCACTAATGCGCTCTTCTCAGTACCCAGTGGCCACCAGACTCTCAGTAGGTAGATCGCACGGCCAAGTGCGGAGAAGACTAAGGCCAACCCGACGCCAAATACATACCAAAGTGCCGCAGTATGCCGCAGCAACAACGCCGTGCCCGTGGTGAGCACCATCAGCAGAATGGCATAGCCGATCCAGCGGTACCAGTGCCACCACTGTCGTGACTCGTCCGCTCTCATCTCCTCCAAGCGCTGGTCGATGGAGGCCAGCTCAACCCCGCGGTCAGACGCCACAGATATCCTCCAGGGAAGGACGCGCCGCGTGAGGACCGCCCCGCGCTTGGCGGTGCCAGGCCGCCAGCACCGAGGCTCGGACGCCGAGTGCGAGCGAGCTTGTATCAAGCAACTGACGTGCGGTCAATTGAGCATCCGCGCCCACTTCCCTCGGCCCGGCTCGCCCATCGCACACACCCAGAGTCTCAAGTAGACCTGGCAGCAACTGTGCTTCGCTCTCATGGCCAGTGACTGTCAGAGTGAAGTCAGTCGCTGAAGCGGCAGCCCCGGCTGCGGCGGGAATCACTATCAATGTGCCAACTATTGGGGAGCAGAAGCCGGCGGAAGCACCTGCATGCATGAGCGCTGTACCGTCGGCGGTTGCGGGTATCGCGGTCAGGGCGCCGGCCCGCCTCTTTTCTGGGACCACTACACCAAGTGCCGCGCGCTGTAGCGCGGTACTGGCCACGGGCCAGGTGGCGGTGTTCCGATCGCTGCACAACTGGGCTCCCGACGGCGCACGGGCGCCCGATGGGTCAGTAAAATGCACAGGCTTATCCGAGGCAGACGAATAGGGCGCCACAGCTCCCGTATTGAACTGCTCCACGGACATGAACTGGGCGGTCATGGGATCGTAGTGCCGGGTCGCAGCCAGCCAGAGCAGTGTGTGTAACTGGTTGGGTATTGGAAGTCTGCGTGGTTACTCGCACTAGCCGGTCGAGACCATGGCCCTAGGTGGACCGTTGCGCCGTTGACGAGAGAGTGATGGCGATTCCCGGTATCGTCGGCACTAAGGCTGATCATGCCCGGCATAGTACACCGTTGGGCCAAGCGTGCAACCGTGCAACCCAAAGGTTTTCGATCAGCCTCCGAGTCAATCCCACCATTGCCCCGGCCCCATTGACCGACAGTTGTTACGCGGAGTTGACCTCCACGCGTGATCGTGGTTCAATCGTGTGGTGCACACGAGTACCGACCAGCCTGAGACTGCTAGCCCCAGCAACCAATGGCTACACCTGATCAGATCTTCGCTGGCTGCCATCTGTGGGGTAGGGATCCTGCTGACCACACTGATAGCCACTGGCTGTGCGGCGACTCCGGCGCCACCGAGGCCACCGCGGATACCGCCGCTTCAAACTCCCGCTCCGACGACCATCCCGGCCGGCGATGGGGCAATAGTGGGTGGAATCGACTTCTGCGCGGGGGTCTTCCCCAAGGTCTACCCACGATTTGTCGCCGGCACGGTGAAGGTATTCCGCGGGAGCCTGTCGACTGAGCCGACATCACCTTCTGGAAGCTTTCGATACGTGCTTCCTGGCGTGGTGGTGGCCCAGACGAAGGTGAGAGTCAACCAAGAGTTCCGCTTCATCCTTCCTCCTGGCGAGTACGTCTTGGCGGTCCCTGCCCCCTGGAGCCCAGTTGGGGTAACTGTTCGACCTGGCGCTACTTCCGTGAAGGACATCCCTGGTCTCTGCTTGTGAACCGTAGCTCGAGCTGTCAGACGCCAGCCTTCGCAGAGTCGAGCCGACGCCCGGCGCTCCGACAAGGGTTTGGCGCGTGCCGGCGCTCGCTTTCCAGCAAGCGCCCCACGCTCAGATGAGTTGGAGGGGATCCCGCTTCCGAGAGCGCGTCGCGCGCCCAGTTCGCCCGCACCTGGGGCTCACTGAGAGTTCACCACGAGGGCGGGGCAACTGCCCGTGAGTTGCTCCTTGAAACCGTCGACGATGCAGGCGAGCCCCTCAACTCCTATCGTAGCTGACCCATGGCCCACTGCCTGAAAATAGATCTCCCCATGGCTCGTTTGGCGAAGAGCGACCACAGACGAGTTCGACGACGCCGCGCTTAGTCGCTGGGCCGAACACTCGCCCGGCATGCAGCCCAGCGCGACAGTGGAGCCCTCCGGAACGCTGATAACCGGCAATCGGCTGCCATTGGCTGGTGAGTAGAGCTCGCCCATGCAATTCCCCAGCCTGACGGCGACCCCAGCTTGTGTCCTTGCCCAAAGGGGTGTCCCGCAAAACGAGAACGCGAATGTGGGCCTCGGAATCGCGTACGGGGAGAAGGGGCTAGTGACCCACCAGACCACTAGGCCAGCTATGAGCACGACCATGACTGCCGATGTTGTCAGGATGCCACGTCTCGACCGAAGCCGTCGTGCCGCCATCGGCAGCCGCCGGTAGCCAACCATAACCGGTTTATACACCCATGGATGAGGTGCCGACGCTGATGACGACGATTTTCGTCCAGCCCACCCGGGAAGCGGCCTGGGTTGCCGTGGGCCAGGGCCAAAAGCGTCTCGAGCTCACTATGCCCAAGGAGGCGGCGATGCTGCGGCAGGCCGAGGAAGGCATCTCGCCTACCTGATCTGACGAGCTTCTTGCGGGTGCGGCCGGTGTACCACTTCAGTGAGCGGAACATCTGGGCGGCCATCTTCTTCTGCTTCTCGGGCTACCTCGTGGAGGACCAGCTGCGTCACGCCTGGCTCCGGACCAGTGCTCCCTACAGCGCCCGGGCGGCCCTCGAGGCTCTGGAGCCACTTCGGGTGGTCACCTACGACCTTCCCGGCGTCCCCGTCCCGATCCGGGCCTGTGCCCGGCCCACCCCCGAAGCGCTGGCCGTAGCCACGGCCCTCGGCTACATCCTCCCCGCCGTAGCCTGACCCGGCCCCACCACGTCCCACCTCGATGTTGTGACACGATCAGCCAACTCGGATCTCACTTCGGCAGCTCCGTGTCAAAGTCGGGCTCAGGCTAGCCACCGCAGCGGCACTTCGACCAACCCGACGACCTCATCGCCTCTGTGGCACTCAACCTTGCGGGGACCCCGGAAGTCGGTCACCTGGCTCACTTCTCGGGGGTCATGACAACCTCACCGCCGATCTCGAAAGGCCGCGACCGCGTCGTCGTGCAGTCCGACGATGGCAGACCAATAATTGAATGGACGGCGCTCATATACTCTCTCGACACCGTGCCGCGGCAGAAGCCTCAGTAGTCCAAGTTCGGCCAGCCGCTTTACCTCGGGCTGGACAAGGCTATCTGACAGGCCAAGCTCCCGAGACAGACCCCTGGCCGAGACCTGACCATTCGGCTGCCGGGCGATGGCGAGCGAGATCTCCAGCCGATATCGATTCCCCAGAAGCGTCTTGGAGAACTTGCGTAGCGATTCGGGATTCGCGTTTTCCAAAGCTCGTTACGTGGTATATTACACTAATGCACCACGACTCCTTTGAGAGTAGCCGCTACCGTCACGGGATCACCATCGTGAGCCCCTCTTCCCGTCCGACTACGGCATCACCCGCGGTACCGACGTCGCCAAGGGGATTCGCGGAACAGGGTCAGGTCGAAGTGGGGAACTCCATCTTCACGATCGGATACCAGGGCCGGAACCTCCAGGACTTTTGCGAGGTCCTCGTCACAAACGAGATCTCGGTAGTGGTAGACGTCAGGCTCACGCCTTGGAGCCGGCGCCCAGGGTTCGCTAAGACCGCCCTCTCTGCGGCCCTCGCGCAAGCTGGAGTCCGGTACGTTCACGAACCAACTCTAGGCAACCCAAAGGAGAATCGGCAGTCCTTCCAACTGGACGACCCCGAGCCCGGACGAACGGCCTTCCGGGCGCGAATGTTGGGAGTCGGGCTTGGTGCTCTACGGCATGTTGCCAGTCTCGTGAAGTCGGAACGGACGGTGCTACTGTGTATGGAGAGCGACGATGCCCGATGCCATCGCCAGGTGATCGTTGATGCTCTGTTGCAAATGGAACCGACAATGCGGGTGACGCCACTCTAGTCAGGAAGCTTGGGCCAAACGACACCCAACACCAAGAATGCCTGCCGGTGCTGATGCTGGTTCCCCACGATAAAGTGCGTGTCCTTCGTCGGCCCACACATTTCATCCAGCCATTTCTGCCGGAGCTTCGTCTTCAACTCGTGTTCGGCATACCTACTCCTCCAGCTACGGTAGGCTGCACCGACCTCCCAGTCGATGACGGACAGATCATGCCCGCCGCACGATTGGTCCTCACATCGAAAGCGGTAGCGAAAGGTCGACGGGATCTTCTCCAATTCAGAGTGGTTAGTGTCTAGGAGATTCAGCTGATCCAGCGCCGTTCGCTTTTGGGCGTCCCAGTCCGACTGATCGGCAACCATCAGAAAGCCTGACACGGAGGCGGGTTTGAATATCCCCAACGATGTCCGATCCAAAGCCTGCAGCCGCTTTATCTCGCACAAGGACCGCTTGACCAGCGGGCGGATTATCTCCATGCGAGCGGCCCAGTTGTCCCGTGTCGAGAGATGGTCGAGGACGCGCACAGTATCTGGGTCTGGTCGATAGCTCTCGGGACGACCGTCCGAAGCCGGAGTCACGTTGACGGAGATAATGTCGTACTTTTTGAAGCGGGCCGCAAACGGGAGTGCTCGAAACTTCAAGGGGTAGAGGCGGACCCACCGTCGCTGGCCAGGCTCCAGTTGGATCCCTGCTACGCACACGACCTCGCCATACTTCGCGCTGAGCGCGGGATAGGCCTTAACGGTAACTAGCAATTTGATGTGCGCGTTCGGCAATGGTGGGTCTCCAAGTCACTCAGGTGGAGCGTATCGTCCTGCCGCAGTGCTCGGCCACACAAGTCGGTAACAGCTTGGTGGTAGCCGGAAATCTGTTCAGGGTTGGGTCCCGTTGCGGAAGTGCCCTCTTGGCAACGGGGAATGTGGGTTTCGAAGACCACTATTCCCACTTGGCAGTGCCTAACCTTGAGGGCGAAGCTTAACCACCAGCCTCGGGGCGCGGTGCGGGCAGACGGCCGGGAGCCTGGTGGGCCGAGCCAGGGGCTGGCTCCTCTCGGATCTGGCGCAACTGACCAGGCTGGAGTTGGAGCTGTCCCGGGCGCTGGAACGGTGGCCGCGCGGGTCTTGCGTCTCGACCTAGCCCGGGTGCTGGCGACAGGCACGGTGTGGATCTTCGACCGAGCCCGAGGGGCCCAGACCTTGGGGCACGGGTAGAGTGGCTTCCCTGGTTTTGGCAGAGTGGAAGTGCCATCGCCCATACGTGATATCGTACCGGCATTCGTTCCACCTGAGACTCTACCCGTCAAAGTGGTGGAACCAGCGCTCCCACAAAAGGCAGACGGCCGTGACCGGTCAGATCTTCATCAGCCACAGCTCAAGGGACCCGTTGGCGGTCGAAACGGTGCGGCTCCAGCTGTTGGCGGCGGGCGTCACACCCTACATGTATGAGTACGACCATCAGCCCGGCGCAGTTCTCGTGGACAAGCTACGCGCCGTCATTGCCACCAGCGATGCCGTGGTGGTACTACTCACCGCCGCCGGAGCTGGCTCCGAGACTGTCCACCAAGAGATTGGAATCTCCCTCGGACTGCGCAAGCCCGTGATCCCTCTCGTCGAGGCGGGGGTAGGGGCCAAGGAGCTAGCA
>JAKAVU010000138.1 GCA_021817185.1 bacterium | reverse complement strand
GTTGTTTTCGGATTTGTAAACAGCTGGCCGTCAGTTCGAATCTGACCGTCGGCTCCCAAATCTGCCCTCAGGTGGTTCAAGTCAGTTGCAGCTGCCAGTGGCCAGGTCCAAGTAAGCACCGGTGGCCAACAGAAGTAAGCGCCTTCACGTGAGCTGAGCAGGACCGGCAAGGGCCCCCGGTGGGGGAAGGTGGTGGTGCTTTCGTCCGCCACACCGTCCGGGGGTTCGCATGAAGAGTACGCGGGAGCAGTTGAACGTTTTGGACGCACTCCGTGAGGGAGGCAGTTTCCGAAGCGCAGCCAGCTTGTGCGGCGAGTGCCGATCCACCGGAGCCTGGATGGGCACCGCTACGGAAGCGGCGACGTTCCCGAGGCCATAACCGCGCTCAGAGCACCACCGTTGGGGACGGGCATGAGACCTGTTCCTGCGGCCGTGGTGGCCACTGCCCTGGGATGGTTTGCAGCCGTTGCCCTGACCGCTTGTTCTGGTCTGGGGTCGCAGCCGGTGCGGACGAGCGGTGCTGCGTACCAGATCACCTTGCCAGCAGTCCGAACCCCAACCGACCGCGGCATGCCCGTGGGCATTGCCGCGGTCACAGCCCAACGCGTATTTGTGGCATCGGACACCGCGCATCCTGTCTCGACGTCCGACGGGGTGGTGATGACCGGGTCGGGCTTGATCTCCTTCACGACGAACTCGGGCCGCTCCTGGAAGACCGTGTGGAGCCGACGGGGGCTGTACCTGGGATGGATGGGAGTCACGGGCTCAAAGGTGGTGGCAACGGGCACCCAGTACCCGACGAGCGGTCTTGGGAGTGAATACGGCTCCCCCGTGCTGCTCATGGGAAACGAGGACGGCGGAAACTGGAGAGTTGTCCACCCAAGCGGACTGAGCCAAGATGGCGCCTGGGGCACCGCGGCCGTCGACTGGGTGAGTTCAACCCTGGCGCTCGCCAGCACTTCTCCCTCCTACATCGGGTCCATCCCCCAGCCACTGATGATCAGCAGGGACGGGGGGGCCAGCTGGAGCGCGGTCCACCTCCCGGGGGGCACCTCCACTGGCGGAATCAGCGCTCCCTCTGCCTCCACGCTCTTCGCCACCGGCACTGTGACGAGTCCGACCAGGACCTGCGACGGCGCGGTCTGGGAGAGTACGGACGCCGGTCTCGATTGGAGCATGCTGCCCGGATCCTGCAGCCCCGCGCCCTTGTATTCGGTGCAGTTCCTGAGCTCCCGGATCGGCTTCGCCGGAGGGGGGAATCTGCCCATGTACTCCCAACCCCCCGGGCGTGTCCTGCTGGCGACCACGGACGGGGGCACTGTCTGGTCGATAGCCTCGCAGCAGACGACATCCAGTCAGCTCGCCTCGCCGATTGTCGAGCTCAACTTCATCACGAGCGAAGCGGGAACGCTGCTAACTGGGGGGTGTGGCCCGGGTGCGAACGGCCCCTGCGGAGGTCACGTCTACACGACCGCTGACGGCGGCCGTTCTCTGCACCGCACTGCCCAGCTGGGCACCGCCCTCACCACGGTCGGTACCCACGACCTGTGGGTGCTGGACTACCCGGGTTCGCAGGTCAGCGTCAGTGACGACGCCGGCGGGAAGTGGCGCGTACTTCCGGGCCTTGGGGCGGCCAGAATCGGGGCGCTCGCCTTCCAGTCTGGCTCCCTGATCCTGACCGCGGCGGCCGGGACGTACACATCCTCCGACGGAGGGCGTCGTTGGGCCTACGTCGGAGGGCCGGAGGTCGCTGGCTTCGCGCCACCGAACACAATCAGCCTGAAGGGTGATGCCCTGTTGATCGAACCGGCCATGAGGACCGGGCAAGCGAAGCGGGTACGCCTCGCCGCCGCCGCCCAGGTGGGACTCAGCACGGTCGTGTTTGCCGCCCACGGCAGGGGACTCGCGTTCACGGCTGGGTCGCAGTGCCTGAAACCCCAGATCACGCCCATTCCGGCGGCGGTCTTCGCCACCCACGACGGAGGCCTGAGCTGGCGGCGCACCGCAACTCTCGACATGTCGGTCAGCGAGGCCGCGTACAGCGGGTCATATGCAGTGGCAGTGGGAGAGACGGGCTGCCGCGGGGTGCTCGCCACCTCGACGGATGCAGGCCTTAGCTGGCATCTCCATCCGATCCCCAACAGCTGTCAGGATGGCGGGGTCACCGCTGCAGGAGCCGTCTGGCTCACCTGCTTTGCTGGGGGCCCGAACGGGATCGCCTACCTGGCCAGTGGCAGCGTCTCAGCACCGCTTCGAGCCCGGCACCCTCTCCGGGGTTTGGCAAACGGGGCGATGTTCGTGGTCGCTGCGAATGGCGATATGTACGCCATCGGCGAAGATCACGGCGCCAACGTCCTCTGGGTCAGCGACGACGAAGGTCGGACTTGGCGGGGGAGCCTGCTCCAACTGCCAGGCGTCTGAGGCCGAGGGGCGGTCCCCTTGGGCAGAGGCCGCAGGTGATCTCCACTTCACCACAGCTGTGGCGACCATCGGCGGTCACCGACGAACGCCGGGACCCTTCGTCCTTCCGCTTCGAGTTGGAAAAGGTCTTTAGCGCACGTCGACGAACAGTTGTTTCCGGAATTGTAGACAGCTGGCCGTGAGTTCGAATCTGACCGTCGGTTCCCTAGTCTGATCTCAGCAAGTGCCGCTGAGCCGCACTTCGTTTCAGTCCAGTTGGCGTCACCCCTCCGCCACCAAGAAGGGCGAGCGCCCCGAACACTCAATCCACAGGTCTTGACAAAACCTCCCCGACGACTGCTCCGGCGTGGGCGGTCCCGCTGCCGGGGGCGAGGTATGCTCAACGAGATGGCCGCGACCCCAGTCGGGGACTCCTCAGCGCCGGGAGGTGAAGGGCTGCAAGCCCGGCCGATTGCGGTCGCTCGTCCTCAGCGAGGGCGGTTGTTGGCCGAGGTCGTCTTCCTCGCCGTAGCGGTGGCGATCGGGCTCGGAGCGCTCGGTCCAGGCTCAGGTACGCCGGGTGGGGTGGCAACCGGTGCCGGGCTCCCACTGGCGAGGACTGCGAGTGGGGACCGTACGGTGGCGGCTTCGCTGGCGCGAGACCTGCTGGAGACAGTCCGCCTCCCGCCCGGGTCCGTGCGAGTGGCTCGGGCGCCCGATCCCACGCTCTCGCAGCCATCCCAACTATCGCTCAGCAATGACCAGGTGACGCTGACCGAGTTCTGGCTGGTGCCGCAGTCGACGGGGGCCTTCGAGCGATGGACGAGCGTGGCGCCTGAGGCCGGGCTCCACGCGTTCGAGGGTGGTACCGGTTATGACCGGGCCAAGGTCGTGGAGCACTTCCTGGCATGGCAGCTGGAGAGGCTGCCGCCAGGGATGATCAGCGCCACAGTGGGTTACGGCTTCGTCGGTGCGAGCCCCTCTCACACAGCGCTGCGGGTGGACGTCCAGGTGATATGGCGACCCGCGCGCCCGGCTGGCTCTCTCATCCCGCGGTCGGACCACTATGCCGAGCTGAAGTGGGAGCAATTTGGAACTCAGGTCCGTTCGGGCGTGGTGGCGATCAGCGACTCCAATCTGCTGCGCACCCTGATCGCGCAGGTGAACGCGCTGCCGGCTGTCCCGGGCGGGGTCGAGAGTTGTCCGGCGGCTCTGCTGCAGACCACGCTGTCGTTTGCTCACGGCCAGGGAAGGCCTGCAAATGCGGTACTCAGCTATTCCGGCTGCGACCAGTTCACCCTGACCACGCCGGAGGGCACTGTGCTCCTGGCGACGGGGTCGGTGCTGCCCTTGGAGTTGAAGTTGATCCGGGCCAGCGGCGGCTCCTGACGGCTCGGGATGCAGCAGTGGCGTGGGCTCGCGGCGAGCCGTTGGGGCGGGGCGGCCGCTTCCGCTCCCCGTCGGTAGCCACCCCGGGCTGGATCGGCCGGCGCTTCGAGCCGCCGAATGGCTGCGCCGGCCTCGGTCCGGCAAGGTCGGTGCCGACCAGAAGGCGAGCGGGCCAGCACGTCGGGGGCACGGCTCTTCGGCCCTTGCATGAGTCGAGAGCCCGGCAGTGGGCATGAGTGGTGCGCGAGGCCGCTGGCCTTCCCGCCTCCCTACCTGCGGGGTTCACCGGCGGTGCCGGTCGCTGCAACCGGGGCTCGCGCCTGCCCGATGGCGGCGGGCGCGCTCGACGCGGTGGCGATATCATCGGGGCGAGCTGGCCGGCACCTTCAGGGCATGGGCGAGCTTCTGAAGTGCGCCAGCAGGAGGGCCCTCCCAATCGCGGAGTCGATGATCGATGGAGTCTCGGCGGAGGCCTCGGACCCGTCTAGCATCGGCGCTCCTCGCTGGATTCAGGTCGAAGCCAGCCGGTCGTGGCTTGAGCTTCTCCGGGACTATGCCAGCCTGACCAAGCCCGGGGTCATGAGTCTGCTCCTGGTCACCGAGTTCCTGGCCATGGTCACGGCCGCGCGGGGGTTCCCGGGATGGGGGCTCAGCGCCGCTGCCCTGGCGGGCGGCGCCATGGCCTCGGGAGGGGCATCGGCGATCAACTGTTGGTTCGATCGGGACATCGACGCGGTGATGGGCAGAACTCGCAATCGCCCGGTTCCCGCCGGGAGGATCTCGCCCCGTTCGGCAGTGGCGTTCGGCCTCGGGTTGACCGTCTTGGCGTTGGCCACCTTCTGGTTTCTGGTGAATCCGCTGGCCGCAATCCTGTCGCTGGGCGGGGGGGCCTTCTATGTCCTCGTCTACACCTTCTGGCTCAAGCGCACCACCAAGGAGAACATCGTGATCGGGGGGGCGGCCGGGGCGGTGCCACCACTGGTCGGCTGGGCCGCCGTGACCCACTCGATTGGCGCGGTCGGGTTGCTGCTGTTCCTACTCGTCTTCCTGTGGACGCCTCCGCACTTCTGGTCGCTCTCCCTGATCCTGCGCCGTGACTATCAGGCGGTGGCGGTGCCGATGCGGCCGGTCGTGGTCGGGGTGCGCCGGACCAAGACCGGGATAGCGGCCTACGCCACCATCATGACCATCGCCAGCTGCCTGCCGGCGCTGTGGCTGGGACCGCTGCAATTGGTGGTGGCGCTGGGCCTGGGGGCGCCATTTGTGGCGCTCAGCTTCCGCGTGCTGGCCGAGCCGATCGGCACGGTGTGGGCGCGGCGACTCTTCCTGTTCTCCATCGCCTACCTCTTCCTCTACTTCGTGGGCACGGCCCTGGTGGCTGTCGCCGGGCGATGAGCCGGCGCCCGCCGCCAGGATGACGGCGGCAGCTCAGGGCGGGGCCATCCAGGGGCCGATCTGCTCCCCAAGTAGAATTGCTGAATTGGTGACCCAGATCGCTGAGCTGCTTCCCGGGCTGACCTACCTGGGCGAGGAGGAGGTCCGGACCGTGGAGCGCGCCTATCGCGTCGCCGAGCGCGCCCACCAGGGCCAGTTGCGGCTCTCCGGGGAGCCCTACATCAGCCACCCGCTGGCGGTCGCGGGCCTGCTGGCGGAGATGCGCCTCGATCAGGACGCGCTGGCAGCGGCACTGCTGCATGACGTGGTGGAGGACACCGCCATCTCCGCCGAGGAGATCCGCGCGGAGTTCGGCGACACGGTCGAAAAGCTGGTCGCTGGAGTCACCAAGTTGGGGCGGATCAAGCTCCACTCCCAGGCCCAGGTGCAGGCCGAGAACATCCGCAAGATGCTGATCGCCATGGCGGAGGACCTCCGCGTGGTGCTGATCAAGCTGGCGGATCGGCTCCACAACATGCGCACGATCGAGTATCTGCCGCCGGAGCGCCAGCGCCGCATCGCCCAGGAGACCGCGGACATCTACGCGCCGCTGGCCCATCGCCTGGGGATGTGGCAGATGAAGGCGGAGCTGGAGGACCTCGCCTTCTCAGTGCTGGACCCGACCAACTACGAGCGCGTGCGCCAGGAGATCCTCACCCAGCGGCGGCAACGAGAGACCTCGCTGCTGCACGCTCAGAGCCGCCTCCAAGCGGCACTGGCAGAGGCGGGGATTCACGCGGAGGTGGCCGGGCGGCCCAAGAACATCACCAGCGTTTACCGCAAAATGCAGCAGGCAGGCCGGAGCATCGACGAGATTTACGACCTGGTCGCGCTGCGGGTGATCTGCGACGACATCAAGGGATGCTACGGCTCGCTGGGAGTCGCGCACTCGCTGTGGAAGCCCATCCCCGGTCGCTTCAAGGACTACGTCGCCATGCCCAAGGGCAACGGCTACCAGTCGCTCCACACCACAGTGGTGGGCGAGGGCGGAGAGCCGGTGGAGATCCAGATTCGGACCTGGGAGATGCACCGCACTGCGGAGGAGGGAATCGCGGCCCACTGGCATTACAAGGAGGGAACCCGGGCGGACCAGCGCCTCGACCAGGGCTTCGGGTGGCTCCGCTCCTTGCTGGAGTGGCAGAAGGAGCTGCTGGACGCCGAGCGCTTCGTTGAACACGTGCGCCTGGACGTTTTCCAGGATGAGGTCTTCGTGTTCACACCCCGGGGTGACGTTCTGAGCTTGCCGTCCGGCGCGACTGCGATCGACTTCGCCTACCGGATCCACACCGACGTGGGGCATCGCTGCCTCGGCGCGAAGGTGAACTCGCGGATGGTGCCGCTGGACTACCGGCTGCAGAACGGGGACATCGTCGAGATCCTCACCACCAAGTCCGAGCGTCACGGTCCGAGCCGGGACTGGCTCAACTTTGCCAGGACCAGCAGCGCTCGGGAGAAGATCCGCCAGTGGTTCAAGCGGGAGCGCCGCGAGGAGAACGTCGCTCGCGGCAAGGAGCTCCTGGACCGCGAGCTGCGGCGGATGCGCGGGCTGCAGCTGGCGGCGATCCCAGCGGCGCGCCTGCAGGAGCTGGCCCGGGAGTTCAGGCTGCCCGACGTGGTGGACTTCTTCGCCGCCATCGGGTACGGCGAGATCGCCGCCCGCACGGTCGTGCTCCGCTGGGCGGCTGGTGAGGAGGAGCCGGCGGAGCGGCCGGGCTCTGGACCGCCGATCCCGCTGGTCTCACGGCCAACCCCGAGCGGAGGGGTGAAGGTGGCCGGGCTGGGAGACCTCTTGACCAACATCGCCAGGTGCTGCAAACCGGTGCCCGGTGAGCCGATCAGGGGGTATGTCACCCGGGGGCGCGGCGTCACCGTGCACCGGGACGACTGTGTCAACATCCGCCATGCAGGGGATCCTCGGCGGATCGTCCAGGTGGAGTGGGATGCCGACAGCCGCCAGGTCTACCCGGTGCGCCTGCGCATAGAGGGGCGGGACCGGACCGGCCTGTTGCGCGACGTCGCCACCGCCATCGCCGAGACCAAGGTCAACCTCAGCGGGGCGGCGGTGGAGGTGGAGGGGGACCACACCGCGGTCATCTCCACGGTGGTCGAGGTCACCAGCCTCACCGAGTTGAGCCGGTTGCTGGAGCGGCTCGAGCGTGTGCACGATGTGCACCAGGTGATGCGCGAGGTCGGCTGAGCGCCTCGGGGCGGCACCGTAAACTGCCCTGGAAGTGGCTGGAGTCACCCGACCGCGCGGCACCGACGACCTGCTCCCGGAGCGGTTCGAGGCGATGGAGCGCGCCCGGCGGCTGGGCACCGAGGTCGCCGCCCAGTACGGCTATCGCGCGCT
>JAKAVU010000137.1 GCA_021817185.1 bacterium | reverse complement strand
AGTCCGCAGCCGGTTGATCGCCGAGGGAGAGATCGCCCTTGACCTGGGGCGCACCTACGCTGGGCTGGAAGTGGCTCCGGGCGACGAGATCCAGACTCAGCGGCAGGCGACGAGAGATGGGATCGCCAATGGCTGGGTGCTTCGGGTGGTGGAGTGCGAGGACAAGGGCATCAAAGCTGAGAGGATCGATCCAGGGGAGCATGAGGGCGAGGTTGTGTCGATTCCCGCCTGGTACTTTGCCGAGCATGGCTCAGGTTCCGACCGGCGTCGAGGCGTCGAATACGGGTGGTCCCGTACCGTCAGCAAGGAGGTCGGGGCCTCGACTAGGGATGTCTACGTCTTCGGCGACATCTCGTCCATCGACCACGCAAGCGTCTACACCGGCGGCTCTCGTGGCCGCTGGCACTGGTACGTGGCGGGCAGGCCGGAGCCCAGCGAGGACTACGACATGCCTAGGCCGCGAGAGGGAGACCATCAGGCTGAGCGCGACCGGGAGGCGCTGCTGCGGGGCATGATCCGCGACCGGGAGACCAGGCTGGCGCTGGACGTGATCGACGAACTCGCCTACGACAACGTGCGAGCTGCAGACGCGCTACTCACCGCCGAGGCGGAGAGGACATTTGCCAAGGGCGGCTTCCCGCTTTCGCCGGCGGCGCCGGTCACCCCGGCACCCGAGGTACCAGCTCACCAGGCGGGGCTGGAGGCGGTCTCTGCGGAAGACGTTACCGCCCGCAACCAGCCCCCGCTACCCGCCCTGGACCCCGAGGGGAGCGCAGCAGCCTTGGCCCGTGCCCAGGCTAAGGATCGGTCTGCGGCACGTGAGGCGGAGCGAGACCGCGAGCTGGCTCGGGAGCAGGATCGCCAGCGCCGGTCAGCGCAGCAGCAGGGCGACCAAGAGCAGCGAGAACCCGGGCTGAAGCCCTGAACCTTCGGCCAGTTCGTTGTCTACCTCCACGCGAAGGTGGTCCTGAGCCAGAGCGTGGTGATCGTCGGCAGCGCGAACCTCACCGACGGGGGCCTCCCAGTGGTCCGGCTCAGGGCCGGGGTGCCCCGGGTGAAGCCCGCCGACTTTGAGGCGTACATCGAGGATCATCGCAAGGAGCACCTGCGCGTGGAGCGATCAGGGCGCCGGCCGGGTGAAGTACGCGACCAGGTCGTCGATCCGGGGGGTGATCAGGGTCGCATAGCGCTCGCCGATGCGGCCACGGTTGAGGAGCGTGGCGGCGTGCTTCTCGGTCACGACCACATCACAGTAGGCGGCGGATACGCTGAGATGCTCCACATCGTAGACGTCGTTGGGCTGCCAGGGACGCTCGAGATTGCGGAGGTTGCCCCCCCGGAGCGCGGTGTCGGTCTGGATGGTCGGCATCCGCTCCAGCACGGCGACCATGGCTGTCTTGCCCTCGTCAACGAGCTCGTCGAAGGTGTGGCCGATGGTGTCCAAGGCAGGCACGAGGTCGTTGAGCAGCTCCCAGACGTACATGTAGGCGCCGAGAAGATCCTCGTAGCGCCGCTTATCCTTGGGGCGCTTCTCGAGCTCCACGACGATCCGCTGATGCCGGTTGACGATCTCCTTTACCGCGTCCTGGATTTCCTCCGGCTTGTATCCATAGCGGGTCCGTAGCTCCCGCTCCTCGGCACCTGGTCGCGGACCCCGAAGCTGGATGAACTGGCCGACCTCGTTGAATGCCGCAGTGACACGGGCGACAGGATCCGCAATCGGCGAATCGAAATGCCAGCCGCCGCCGATGAGGCGCTCAAGCATCGCGATCAACTTCGGCGCCGCATCGGCCCACTCCTCCTCTGAGGCCGTGTCGGCACCCTCGATGTAGCCGTTCCCGCAGGCTTGGCCGTAGGCATATGCGAAGCCGTAGCCAACCACGACCGGCAGCTCCGAGTTGGTGGCGACACCGAACTGCTCCGCCAGCGACCGCACGAGTTCCGCTCGGCGGATGACCGATCGGTTGACCAGGGTCCGGTAGCCCGAGAGCTCGGCCATGGTGAGGGCGAGGTCGTTGCGCTGATCGAAGTCCTTGATCTTGCGGACCTCGTCGTAATGGGCCGCCGACAGGGGGATGACGACCCGGCCGTCTGCGACCGCCTGTCGGAGGAGGCCGAGCGCCGCGGCATGCGCGGCCCCCTCGGGGTGCCCGACTCGCGCTTGGGCGAGGTGCACCCAGTGGTTGAGATCGAGGTAGATGGTAGCGGGGGCCGTCTGGGGCATGGCTGCTTGGTGAGGAACATACCTGAAGCCATGCCCCAGACGAGTCCCATCGACAGGCTCGTGATCTGATCGAAGGGGGGCAAGAAGACCACTCCGCAGGGGTGTAGGCGTCTCTGACCTCCATCAATGAGTGAGCCGTGCCGCCAGTTGCGAAAGAGGGGCGCTCGGCGTCGACGGACCGTGGAGAGCGGTCGAGGATGTTGCGACAAGGGTTGAGTAGGCCCAGCGGGCCCCGGGGCAGGTGTCCGAGGGGCAGATCCGCTGGTGGGTGGCGACCGGCAAGCTCCTGGTCATCACCAACTACGCGACCTCTTACGTGGTGCAGGACGCCCTCGTCGCCGATGCCGCTCGAGGGGTAACGGTCGACGTTCTTCTCAATCCCCTGGGCTACGGGGCCAAGGGCGCCGCCTCCTGGCTATCCAACCATCGAGTTCATGTCCGCTGGGCCCCGGACTCCCCCTACCTCCACGCCAAGGTGATCCTCTCCTCCACCGAAGGACTTGGGGGGAGTGCCAACTTCAGCTACCACGGATTGAGCATCAACCGAGAGATGGACGCCATGGTGCCCGCCCCGCTGCTCCCCGCCGCGTGGGCGTGGGGGGAGTCCTTGTGGGCCAAGGGGACGCCGGCGGACTGAGGGGCCCTCATTGGTCGCAGGGGGAGGGCTTGGACGATTACGGTTCGCGAAAGACCTCATGGCCTCCGATGCGACGCCACCCGACAGCTGGCTCACCGGCGGGGTCCACCCACTCGAAGGTGGCTCGACCATCTGGGCCGGAAAAGGACCACGTCATCTCCCAGATGCCCGGGGCGCCATGCACGGGCTTGACCCACAAGGCAGTCGGCCAGCCTGTCCGCTGAGCGGGCGAAGACCTCAACCCGCCGGCGCGGAGCGCGCCGGGCCTCCTCCAGTGTGCGCGGGTAGCTCCGAACGAGCTCGGCGAAGTTGGCGAGCGCCTCCTCAGTCGCACCCTGGGCGATCGCTGCGAATCTGAGTCGCGTGGGCGATCCACCCTCGGCCCGTCACCTCGGTGACTTCGACTTCCACCTGGACCTCGCTGTCTTCCACGCTGGCCCCTCCTGGAAGCCCTGGGCCGACCGATAGCGCAGGCCGAGGTCAGCGCTTAAACCGTTCCCGGCCCCGGAGGCCTCTTGACTTAGGTCCCTTGAACTGGAGATCCGAGGCTGGCGTGCCATCCTTTGGCGACTCTATTGCCTCCACATTCTTGCTCCCGACGGCGCTATGCGGACCACTCTCTAGACCGTCTGGTTGGTCGTACACGAAGCCGCCGCGGCTAGGAACGGCAATGCGCTCCGTGACACTCTCGGCTTCACGCAGAAGAAAACTCCGGAGGGTAGCATCATCAAGGGGGACCCGCATCATGCTGCGCAGGCCGGGTGGGACTATCTCCCCGGCCTGCGTCGGAGCCAGGAAGGCATCTACCCACCCGAGCCGGTCCACCAGCATTCCCTGGTCCTTCGCGAACAGCAAGGGTTCGAGGTCGGCGATGTCTTGCTTCAGGATCGTGACCAGGGCCCAAACGTCCACGGCGTCGCGAGGGGCACGTCGGCTGTAAAACGCGTGGAGCTTGTCCACGAATAGGTCGAGGGCGCCCAGAACGTTCACCCCCTCGACTCTGTCGAAGTCCCCGAGCCTCGGAGCGGCGGCCACCCCGATGTCCACTTTGAGGGTGCCATCGGAACGCGTCACCAGGAAGCCTTGGAATGTCGGGTACCGCCGGGAGCGACTGACGGTTACCCCGGGCAGGATGGTGGGCAGGTCCGTCATCACGCGCTCACCGAGCAATGGGACGGCGTCCGCCTCGAAAGAGAAGAGGTCCAGATCCTCACTCAGCCGATGCCCCAGGTAGTACTCGGACAGCGCAGTGCCGCCCGCGAGGGCGAACGACTCCGCCTCGGAGATGCTGAAGACGGCTTGGAGCGCCTCCTCCTGGAACTGGGTGATGATCCCGTGCTTACGAGGCGCTGGCGGCGTGCTCAAGGAAGAACCTCCATGTGCTCTTGCGACGAATCCGCAAGGCATCCAGCTCGCTGGCAATCAAAGCTGGAGAGACGAGCCGCCATATGTCATCCCACTTCGCCTCGTCCAGAACCGTGGCGAGCATGGCTCGGCGCCGCGGCAGATTCGAGCCTTGCAGGGCGTCCGCGACTTCTCGCCAAGAAGTGTTTGACGACCACATGAAATAGGGCCGGCACTCCCACTCCCGCGCTGTCATCGGGAAGCGTCCAAGCACTGGGCGGATGCGGGCCGCCGATTGGCCGCTCTCGGGCTTGGTTCTTCCTTCGCGACAGGCAGCCAAGAGTCGAGCAAGGGTCCTAACCGAAGGCGAAACCGTGCCTCTCTCGTAGCAGCTGACGGCCGCTTGGGACGTGCCCGCCCGCCTTGCCAGCTCGCGTTGGGAAAGGCCAGCGCTCTCTCTCGTAGCCCGAAGCATCGTCACGGAGTCCATGCCAGCATGATACCACATCCGATATCAGATAAACTCGACTCTCGCAATTCAGGCAGCGGCCGACCCCGGGACGGGGCTCCGTCAGCTCTTCGCTTGTCTTAGGTCTAGTGGCGGTGCGATCTGAAGCCAGAGCGATCCGACGGTCTGAGCCGTGGCGCCGACGGACCCGTGCGACCAGCGGTTCCCGGCACGAGCTGGCGCCGAACATAGTCCGCCATCCCAGGTATCGCAAAGTCCAGAATCTCGCCCTGAGTCACCAATGTCCCCTTCGTCAGTAGCCGAGCGCGGATCATGGACAGACCCTTCGGGGTGGAGCGCAGCTTATCAGCGATGGACCGGCCGGTCACCTCGCCACCAGACTTGGCCAACTCAGCCAAGGCCATTAGATACTCCCGCTCTCGGCCTGATGCCTGCGCCCACCGCGCACTGTATAGGCCCCGATCCAGTTCTCGGCCAGCCGGCGCCACGGCCCGCTCCGCTGCGTCCAGATGGACACGGTCCTGCCCAACCGATGCCCGCCATGCGTGCTTGCCATACAACTGGATGGCGTAGGGATATCCCCCGCTCTCCCGAGCCAAGAGTCGAGCCGCCTCCTCATCCATCGGCCTCCCACCCTGTTCGGCCGGTCCCTGGAGTGCGGCGACGGTGTCGACCTCCCCAAGTAGGCCCAGCTCATGCCAGCCAGCTCGTTCCAGGTACCCCAGAGAGGGCTCCGTGTCCGAATACTCTGTCTTGGTGCACAATACGGCCCATCGTCACGCAGACACGGCCAGCTTGGCGTCGTCCGGGATGGCGCCGGGCTCGCCCAAGCGACGGTGCCCCCGCCGGGGACCACTTGGCCATTGCGGCTGGAGCACGTAACGAGGTGGTAAACAAGGGCCCCTCTTTCGGGCTTGGGCAACCTTGCCGGCGCCAACTCCCGGCGCGGATCATGTCCAGCCTGGAGCACAGCAAGGAAGAAACCCTTCCGGATGGATGAAGCTCCGATGCACGCGCAGCGCCTCTTCTTCCTTGGCGCTGGGTTCTCGAGAGCGGCTGGACTGCCACTTTCGGACGAACTCCTAGACTTGGTCATCGATCAGGTGCGCCGCTCGACTGAAGCAGTGCCAACGAAGCTGGACAAGTCGATCGCCCGCTATCGTACCTACGTGACCGCGACCACCGGCAAGACGCCGGACAAGCTGAACTTCGAGGACTTCGCAACCTATCTGGACCATGAGCACATCCTCGGGCTCCGGGGCAGCGACACCTGGTCCGACGAGGGCAACGAGGATCAACTCATGCTCCGCTGGGGCATCGGGGCGGTGCTGAACCGAATGACGCCGTCCGCGGACAAGATTCCGCCCCTCTATCTCGACTTTGCCCGTCGCCTGCGCGGTGGCGACATCGTCGTGAGCTTCAACTACGACCTCCTCCTTGAGCGATCACTGGACGCCGTGGGTGTAAAGCACCGGCGTTTCCCTTCACGCTACATTGCCTGTTACCCCACCTACTCTGTAGGTGACTCGGATCGGGAGTGGTCTGAGGTCCTGCTCCTCAAGGTTCACGGGTCGATCGACTGGGTCAACCGCGCACGGTATCACCGAGACTACGAGCTGCCGAGACCCGACCTCGACGAGGAAGAGCAGCGAAGCTTCCGCGAACGGGACATCGTCTTCGGCGGATCGGCCTGCACCCCCACCAAGCCCCTCGTGGAGGGTCCGAGACCAGAGGGCGATCCCCTCTCTGACGTGTACGTACTTGAGGACCCCGACGCCTTCTACGCGGAGTTCAGCGCGTGGTGGCATACTGCGCCGCTCGTCCTCCCCCCCTCCCAAGCGAAGATTCACTATGGGGCTCCCCTCCGAGAGTTCTGGAGGGGAATGATCCGGGACACAACCGCGTGGGGAACGTTGGCGGTCATCGGCTACTCACTTCCTCAGGGCGACCCGTACACCAAGCAGGTGCTGCATGCGCTCTCCTCGGGGCACTCGTACGCTTTGGACCACCCCGAGTTGTACCCCTGGACGCAGTCTCGAATCACGGTCGTGGATTACCAACCCGACGACATCGCCAGACAGCGATTCATGAAGACCTATCGTTTCCTCGATGGCGAGCACACCGACTTCCACTTCGGCGGCCTGTCCTCAAAGTCCGTCGCGTACGTATTTGCCGGGTCGTAGCGCTCGCAGGACCTGACCGACTTCAGATCAGACCGGGAGGCCTCAACGCCGGTTCCAGGGAGCCTGCGCCGCTTCCCGCGGAACGGGTTGGGAGAGGCCCACATTCCCCGAGGCCATGTCCCGAGGCACGGGCGGGTCAGCGTGAGATGGGACAGATTCGGGCGGCGACGAGGCTACGGGGGCTCCCGCGCGTCCAGCTGGCTGCGGTCAGCGCTCAAGGCTTCCGGGGGAGCGGGGCCCGTTGTTGTTCTTGGACGACCACGGGCCTCTGCCCACGGGTGGTTGTCCATATTCCAAGCGCCCCAGCTCGATGAGCTGGTCAAGATCCGCCAACTCGGACTCCTGCAGCACGCGCCGCGCCAAGGTGCGCACCGCCTCAAGGGTGAGAGCGTCTTGGTGGCCGAGCATGCGGGTGATGTCACCCGCGTCCGTGGCACGCCCCGCGATCATCTTCAGGATGACGAGGTGGGGCAGGGACGCCATCGGGAGACCGTCCGCCCGGTTGGCCATGGCGGAATCGACCACCGCTTCACCCCATCGTCCGGGCACGATGATGACGTCGACCGGTTGGTCGTCGGCGCTCTGCCACGTGACCCCGGCGAGCGGCGGCCGCACGACCAGTTCATGCTGCAGCCGCCACCCGGCTGCGTGCAGGGCTTCTGTGGCTAGGTCCACATCGCGCTGGGCGATCGCGAAGTCGATGTCCATGGTTTGGCGAGCGGGCATGAACTGGTTGGCGGCGACCGCTCCGATGATGGCGTGTGGGACGGAGCCGAAGGCGGCGTCAATCTCCTCGATCCCCATCACCGCCCCGCCCGCTCCGGCAGCAGCCTCCACAGGTCGCTCCCCGATCCTGGGGCCCGACGCCGCCATGCCATGGCCGTGATCAGGTGCAGAGGGGTCGTCACCTCGG
>JAKAVU010000136.1 GCA_021817185.1 bacterium | reverse complement strand
GTGGAGACCATGAGGCGCGAGGGCTTCGAGCTGACCGTGGGGAAGCCGCAGGTGGTGACTCGGGAGATCGAAGGAGTGCTCCATGAGCCGATGGAGCGCCTGGCGGTGGACGTTCCCGAGGAGTACCTCGGCGTGGTCACCCAGCTGCTGTCGCTGCGCAAGGGCCGTCTGGAGGAGATCGTCAACCATGGGACCGGCTGGGTGCGGATGGACTACCGGGTACCGGCGCGGGGCCTGGTGGGCTTCAGAAGTGAATTTCTGGTGGAGACCAGGGGAACAGGCGTGCTGCACAGCGTGTTTGACGGCTGGGAGCCGTGGCAGGGCGAGCTCCGCACCCGCCGCAACGGCTCCCTGGTCGCGGACCGGCGGGGCACTTCCACGACCGAGGCGCTGCTGTCGCTGGAGGAGCGGGGGACCCTGCTCATCGGCCCCGGGGCGCCGGTGTACGAGGGCATGGTGGTGGGCGAGAACGCTCGCAGCGACGACATGGATGTGAACCCGACCAAGGAGAAGAAGCTCACCAACATGCGCGCCTCCACCGCCGATGAGACCGAGCGTCTCAGTCCGCACCTGCAACTCTCCCTGGAGCAGGCCCTGGAGTTCATCGGCGAGGACGAGTGCGTCGAAGTGACCCCGCAGTCGGTGCGCCTGCGCAAGGTGGTGCTCGACCAGGCGATTCGCCACCGCGATCGGCGTCGCAGCAAGCGCGAGCTCCCTGAGAAGGTGGCTGCGGGTACCCGCTAACCTGATCGGATGGAGGACCGAGACCCGCGCGCTGTGCCCTTGGCGGGGTCCGATGAGCCAACCGCCGTCTGGCCAGAGCTCCGGCTGGGGGTGGTGGGCACCGGGGCGATGGCGGAGGCGATGATCGCCGGCCTGCTCGACCGAGGGCTGGTGCCACCCCAGCGAATCACCTGCAGCCATCCACGCAGCCAGCGCCGACAGGCGCTCAGAGCCAGGCTCGGGGTCGGGACCACGGCGGACAACGCGACCGCCGTCGCCGATGCGGACGTCGTACTGCTGGCGGTGAAACCTCAGGTTCTGCCCCGGGTCATGCCCGAGCTTGCGGGGAGGATCCCGTCCTCGGCCCTGGTGATCAGCATCGTGGCCGGAGCCACGACTGGGGTTCTGGGCAGCGGCCTGAGACACCCGGCGCTGGTCAGGGCAATGCCCAACACGCCCGCTCAGATCGGCTCGGGGGTCACCGTGTGGTACGGAACTCCAGAGGTCGATGCTCGGGCCGTGGATTTGACCCGAGCGCTGCTCTCAGCACTTGGGTCGGAGATCCAGGTCGGGCAGGAGGAATTCGTGGCGATGGCGACTGCGGTCAGTGGCACCGGTCCCACCTACACCTTCATGTTCATAGAGGCAATGATCGATGCTGCGGTTCATCTGGGATTCCCCCGCCAGGTGGCGCGCCGACTCGTGGTGGAGACGGTCATCGGGGCCGCCGCGTTCGCCGCCCAGAGCGAACATCATGTCGCGGAGCTGCGCGATATGGTCACCTCTCCCGGCGGCACCTCGGCCGCCGCTCTGGCGGAGTTGGAGCGGGGGCGGTTTCGAACTGTGATCTCCGATTCGGTCTGGGCGGCCTACCGCCGGACGGTGGAGCTGGAGGGGAGACTGGCTACTCGAGCTGGATCCGATCCCTGATCCAGGTCGTGACCTCGCAAGACCGGCGGTCACTGCCTCCGCCTGCGGTCAACCGCAATTCGTCCGGCTCGGCAGGACCCGCCCCCGCCGGGACGCACGGGGCTGGGGTGGGCCGGTGTTGTCCGGGACGGTGCCCGCTCGGGTCCACCCGTCCCCCAGGCCGGGGCGCCGTGGCCGCCCGCCCCGGGGCCGGACGCGCGTCGGGAAACATCGGGTCTGCGTCCGGGGCCACAGCCAGTTGACTTGGCGCGGCCGACCGCTCCGGCGGGCGCTCATGAACCATCGGCGCATAGCCGGCGCTGCCGGCGTCAGAGCGGCTCCCAGCTCTCTCTAAGGCAAGGAAGGTAGGCTCAGCCTGAATGTCTGCCTCGGTACGCCAGCCCGACGAACTGCTCGCCCTGATCCCTGATGAGGTCCGGCAGCTGTTGTCGGCATTCGCCATCGACTTCAACCCCCAGCATGAACATCCCGCCTGGAGCCGGATGGTGCTCGCGACCGGGGTGGCGGTGGTGGCGTCCCTGCTCGCGGATGCGATCCTGGTCGCCGTGGGAACCACTGTGTTTCCGGCGACGAGGGGCTTTGTGCACTTCCAGTTCTCCGACTACGGGAAGCTCACCGTGATCGGTGTGGTGCTTGCATGTGCGGCTTGGCCCATCGTGAGCCGGATCTCGTCGGCCCCCCGCTGGCTCTTCTTCCGCATGGCGGTGGTCGTGACGCTGGTGCTGTGGCTGCCGGACATCTGGATCCTAATCCATGGGGAACCGGTCCATGCGGTTCTGGTGCTGATGCTGATGCACCTGGCCATCGCCTTCGTCACGTATCCCACCCTGGTCCGCCTGGCCCCGGTCCGCCCCCGCGGGGAGGCCCTGGTGGGGCGCTCGCTGCCACTCTGGGTCTGACCACCAGGTCGCCGCGAGGGCGGCAGGGCGGAGGTGATGCCGCCCGACCAGACCTTACGTTCAGCTGGTTCGGGGCTGGCCCGGTCTGCGGGGCGGCGCCGGTTGGGGGATGTGCCCCCGGGTCGTCCGTGTGGCCCGGTCCGCGCCAGGGCCCTGGGACTGACGTTGCCGGCGAATTGACTCGAGCTGGCGGCGCAGGTTGCCCCCGTTGACGACCATGCGGGTAACCCGCTTGCGGTCACGGCGGCGCGCACGCTCCGCCTCGGTGGGAGACAGATCGGACATGGCACAAGCTTAGGTCCTTGCCGAGGTGGCGCCGCTTCCGTGCTGGCCGGTCACGTCCGACCCCAAGCCGAGGTGACCGGGGTCCAGTTGGCTGGTCTATCCGCCGACCGTCGCCCGCACCGAGGGGTCACGCTTGATCACAATCCTCTCTTTGGTTTTGAGGAAGTTCATCGCCGTGACCGCGCTCACCAGGATCAGTGCACCGAGGAGTTCGGTGGGTCGAAGCGGGGCTCCGAACCCATAGGGGCTGGGCAGGGAGAAGACCAAGAACAGCGCTGCCGGGTAGCCGAGCTCTGCCAGCGTCGAGATGGAGGCGGGCGTCGCCGAGAGAGAGCGGTAGTAGAGAACCATGGCGAGTACTCCGGGCACCAGAGCGATTCCCAGGAACGCGGGCAGCTGGCTCGGGGCGTACTTCGAGAACCCGTCCAGGCCACCGTTGGTGGCCAGCATCAGCACCAGCAGGATGGGCAATGCCAGGGCGAAGCGCATGGCTGAGGTGGTGGTGAAGGACACCCCGGCGAGTGCCACCCGGCCGAAGACCGTCCCGGCGGCCCACAGGGCGACCGCGCCGAGCACGAAGGCGGCTGCCAGCAGTTGCCCGCTCGGTGCTCCCGGGACCTGAGCGATCACGATGAGGTAGGCGCCCACCAGTGCGACCGCAGCCAGCGGCCAGAAGGAGCGGGGACGTCGCTCGTGCAGGATCAGCCACGACAGCGTGAGCCCGAAGACGGGCTGTAGCAGATACAGGAGGTAGACCTCCGACTCCGCTCCCGGTGTGGTGGCGTAGGCGAGCGAGCGAGTGAATAGAACCGTGGCGAAGGCCTGGGGACCCGCCGCGATCACGGCCAGGGCCAGCCAGGTTCGCCAGGACGCGGATCTGAGCTCGCGGGCCACAGTGGCGGCGAAGGGGATGAAGCAGAGGGCGATCAGCAGGTCCTCGACCAGCACGATCTGGCTGGATGTGAGGCCGTCACGGACCAGAGCTGGCCGAAAGTAGGCATCCGCCGCCCAGAGCGCCGCCGCCACGGTGATGAACAGGGGAGAGAAGCGGTCGATGAACCCTGCCCGAGTTCGGGACTTGCCACTGGCTTGCGTCATACCAAAAGGGTACGGGACGCCGCCTCGAAGCAGCAGCCCGCGGCCTGGCCCACTGACCGGCAGTGGCGCATCGGCCACCGTGCACCCGCACCGCCACCCGGGTTGTGGCCCATGTCTGGAGCCGGGGCCAACCGACCCTGGGTCCGGCCGGTGCTAATAGGCAGCGGGTCCTGCCGCCCGGGATGGCCCCGCACCAGGGCGCGCTGGGCATAACTGCTCACACTTGCGGGCCACTCCTCGATTGAGTGCCGAACCCCCGATCACTCGCCGTCCGGGGCCCCGATCCGTCCTGCCTCGTTCGGACCTTCGAGGGCCAGCCGATAGCCGCTCGGAGTCTCCAGGATGATCCGCCGGTAACTCCACCCGGGTGCCGGGTTATTCTCCTCCACCTGGCAGACCAGTCCGGCATTCCGGCACCGCTCCAGCATCGCATCGAGGTCTGAGACCAGGATCTGCCAGGTCAGTACGCTTTGGGGGTCGTTGGGAACCGGGGATTGCTGGATGCCGAACTCCGCTGCTCCGGCGCCAAAGGCGATGAAGTCCGGGTACTCCTCCCCTTCGTACGTTATCGGCAGACCCAGGCGCTCATAGAATGCCCGCTCTGCGGCCAGGTCCCCAACGTGCAGCACTGGGGCGAGGCGCACAAACAGGTTGGTCGTCTGCGCGGTCATGGACACCCAGCGGCGCCGCGGGCCCACGCCCACGGAGCCGAACGTTGAGTGTGGTCGGCTTGCGGCCTGAAGACCATGGCGGCCCGTGGGTCAGTGCGGGCCGGCAGGAAATGGGATCGAAGGCTGCGCCGGACGACCGCTCTGGCTCGGCGTCCGCCTCCCTGCACGTCAGCAATCCCAGCAACCGCCACTGTCGACTCCACGGTTGACGGGCGCCGGTTAGCTCCGGGAGGAATGAACGTCCGCGACTGGGAGCAGGGCTCTCCAGTGGGACACCTGACGCCGTGGCCAATCATTGAGCCACGGTGCGCAAGCCCCGATCGCCAGACGCCCAGCGCCCGGCAGGTGAATGCGTCGATGCCGGCCGAGGGGTAGCTTAGGTCAGTGGGTGACCGCCGACCGCGGAACTGCCTGAGCGCGTCCCACGCGCGTTCACTCGACCCGTTGAATCCGGTGGGGGTGCCGGATCCGGACACGGTTCGTGCATCACGGCACACGCCTTGCATGATGCAAGTTACTGTATCAGCACGGTCTGGTGCGATGCAACTGGGTGACGGTACCGCGGGGCCTCGACGCGGCCTCGGCGGGCGATCCGCAACGGATACCCCGGGGGGTGTATATTGATGTGAAGCAGAACCCACTTCGGCGCATTTCTGAGGTTGTTATGGCAACGGTCAAACTTGGCGGCGACAGCTTCAACACCACGGTCACTGGGCCGGGTATCGTCCTGGTCGACTTCTGGGCAGCCTGGTGCGGGCCCTGCAGAGCCTTCGGGCCCGTCTTCGAGGCGGCCTCCGACGCCAACCCGGACATCGTCTTCGGCAAGGTCGACACCGAGGCCGAGCCAGAGCTGGCCGGGGCTCTGGGCATCAGGTCGATACCGACCCTGATGATCTTCCGGGACGGAATCCTGGTCTTCTCGGAGCCGGGAGCCCGGCCCGCGCCCGCCCTGGCGAAGTTGATCGACGCCGTACGCGGCTTGGACATGGATGAGGTGCGCCGGGAGGTTGCCAAGGCCGAGGAGGAAGAGCGGGCGGCAGAAGCCGTCTGACCGGGCCGGCGCAGCTCCGCTTCCTCGACTTGGTCCGACACCCAGGGGCTGGCGGTCGCCGCCGAGGGAAGCTGCCAGAGTGCGGCCGTGGATCGGAGCCGGTCAGACCGGACGCTCCGCCACCAGCGTGAACAGTATCGGGACGGGCTCGCCGCCAAGACGGAGGCGGTAGCGCCCGTCGGCCTCGGGGCCACCGAGGTCACCCCGGTAGTCTCGAGGCCAGTCGGTGCGCTCGGCGAGCCAGCGGACCACGAGGCCCGCCTCGACGGCCGCAGTGACCACCTCGCCGATGCTGTGGGCATATTGGATCGTCTTGGTGGCCTCGATCCTGGCAGCGCGGTCGGTGTAGCTGCCAGGGACGTCAAACACATGTGGCCCATCGAAGCAGTAGGGGAAGTCGAGCACCGCCGGATCGGTGGTGTCGACCATGCTCTGGAGCGGGTGCAGCTCGACCAGGGCCAGGCGGCCCCCGGGCCGCAGCAGGTCGTGAGCCGCTGCCATCCAGCGGTCGATGTCGCCGATCCAACACAACACTCCGATCGTGGCGTAGGCGAGATCAAATTTTCCGAGGAGGCCTGAGGGTGGGTGGCAGACGTCAGCCTCGACCAGGGAAAGTTCGACGCCACAGCGCTCCGCGAGCGCCGCGGCCTTTGCCAGGGCGACCGGCGAGAAGTCCAGCCCGGTCACGTGGGCCCCGGCGCGGGCCAGGCTGATCGAGTCGAAGCCGATGTGGCACTGCAGGTGGATCACGTCCAGCCCAGCCACATCGCCGACGGCGCGGCGAATGGCTTCCTCCTCGACCTCGGTGAGCGAGGACGCCCCCGCCACCAGAGCCGCCGAATCGTAGAGCCTGTCCTGCCCATGCACCCGGGCCCGATCGTCCCAGTTTCTGCGGTTGACGTCGAGTGCATCCATGGTCACCAGACGACTCTACAGAGACACCAGCACCGAAGGGACTTGACTGCTGTCTGGGCCGCGGGCGGCATCGCGGATCCGCGCCAGTCCTGCCCGTACGACTGGCTCAGAGTTCGGGCGCGGAGGTTGAGATACCTAATGTCCTCGAAGTCGGCGACCGTCACGATGCTGACCTGGCCATAGGTGGCAAGGGTAAGCGGGTCCGTGTCTCCGGTGACCAGGGCGCTGGCATGGCCCGCCGAGGCTATATCCAGGATCGCATCGTCATCGCGGTCACGGCCGAGGCGCGGCAACCCGGACGGTGAGACAACCTCGCCCAACGCCTCGAGTTAACCGCAAGCTGCACGAGTGCGGTCTGAACTCCAGCCGCACCCCTCTAGGAGGATGGCCCCCAGCTCGTCGAGGTTGGCGCTCCTGATGACGAGGCGATGCTCGTCCCGCAACGCCGTCCCGAGGAGGCGGAGCGGCCGGCCGCCGAAGTGGATGACGGAGACGAGGACGTTGGTGTCGAGGACAAGGCGCACCCAGCGGGTGCTGAGTGGCGAGACCGGCGGCGCCGTTTCACCGCGCCGGCCAGCTGCTCGTGGGTGAGGTGGCCGGCCGAGGCGCGCGCCTCGCCGTAGGTGAAGGTCCGATAGCAGCGGCGGCACCGCTCCGCGCACTGGCGGAGGCCCTCCCGGAACAGCGCGCTGCGGGTGCGGCCCCCCTGCCGAGCCAGCCGACCGGCCGCGTCGGCGAGCTCAGCCGGGAGCGAGATGGTCACGGTGCCAGTGCTGCGCACGAGGGCTTATTGCCAGTGGGTGTTACTGGCAGCCAAGTCCGGCACCGGTCAAGAGAGCAGAGCTCTCATGCGAGCCCCCGAGCGAGTGCAGCTCAGCCGCGAACTCGTGGCCGGCAGGTGGAGCGTCGGCGATGAGCACCGTGAGCGGGCGCCTGCTGCGCCCTGGCCAAGCTCACTTCGCTGGCCCAGGCGATCGGGGCGCTGTGCTGATCCAGTTTGGCGCCGGTATCCCTCGGTCTTTCCACGTGCTCAGTTTGAGCGCTTATCTCACAGTTCCAGGGTCTGGATGTGCTTCGGATGCAGTTACGGCCAAGGCGCTCGAAGTTGAGATCAAATTGGCCCTTGACGTGGAGAGCGGAGCGGGAGACGAGACTCGAACTCGCGACATCCAGCTTGGAAGGCTAGCGCTCTACCAACTGAGCTACTCCCGCGACACAGGCCCGGTCACTTCGGCCGGGCTTCCCGTACCGTCGAGATTGTACCCGCGGCCA
>JAKAVU010000135.1 GCA_021817185.1 bacterium | reverse complement strand
CGCGCCCAGCCCGGCCGCGTCCAGCTGGCGCTGATAGCTGGTCCGGGAGGCCTCGGCGAGCCGCAGCTGCTCGGGGGTGGTGCAGTAGATCGCCGAACGGTACTGGGTGCCCAGATCATTGCCCTGGCGCATGCCCTGGGTGGGATCGTGGGCCTCCCAGAAGACCCTGAGCAGCTCCTGGTAGGTCACCTGCCGCGGTCGGAACGCGACCAGCACCACCTCCGCGTGCCCGGTCATGCCGGTGCAGACCTCCTCGTAGGACGGGTTGGGCGTTATCCCGCCGCTGTAGCCAGCGGCCGTCGTGTACACCCCGGGCACCTGCCAGAAGCGGCGCTCCGCGCCCCAGAAGCAGCCCATCCCGAAGATGGCGACCTCGACTCCCGGTGGGAATGGGGGCTCCAGGGGATGGCCGAGCACCGGGTGCAATCCCTCCACGCGCATCGCCTCCTGGCGACCCGGCAGCGCCTGGGACGGCGGAGGCAGCTCGGTGGGGCGAGTGGTGTCAAGCATGCGGCGTAGTCCCTCCAGCATTTGGAACTCCACAGTACCACCGCCGGGTTTTGACGCCCGCCCGCCGTTCACTCCCAGCGGAACCAGGCGACGGCCGCCAGCCCCGAGGCGGCCGCCCAGCCCAGGCAGAGCGCGAGCGGCAAGGGCGGCAATCCGCGCCCTTCCAGCACCGCCCGCAGGGCGCTGCTGAGGGCGGCCACCGGGAGCACGCGCGCGGCGGGTTGGATGAAGGCGGGCAGCTGGCCGATGGGGATGGCGATCCCCCCCAGCACCAGGAAGAGGATGTACAGCCCATTGGCGCCGCCCAGGGTCAGCTCCGCCCTCAGCGCTCCCGCCATGGTCAGTCCGATCGCGGCAAAGGTGAAGCTCCCCAGCAAGCAGAGGAGGACGACCAGCCACCAGTTCCCCTGGTCCTCCCAGCGGAAGCCGAAGTGCGCGATCAGGAGCACCAGCGCCACCTGGCCCGCCTCGACCAGCAGCACCGAGGCCGCCTTGGCGATCACCAGGGTCCCCCTTCTCAGAGGGGTCCCTCCCAACCGCTTCAGGACCCGGTAGTAGCGCTGGTAGGCGGTGGAGATCCCCAGGGTCACCATCCCCGTCGACATCAGGGCCAGGGTCAGGATCCCCGGGACCAGAAAGTAGATCGGCGGCCCCTGCTTGGCCGGCAGCACCCTGACCCCCGCGAAGAAGACCAGGAGCAGGACCGGGAGGATGAGGATCACCAGCAGGTTCTCCGGCTGGCGCAGGAGCAGCAGCAGCTCCACCCGCAGCTGGGCGACCAAGGCGGCGCCCTGGCTGGCTCCCAGGCGGCGCTCGGCGCCACCGGCCGGTCGGGTCATGCCGCTCCCTCCTCGGTCAGGGTGAGGAACACCTCCTCCAGAGACGACCGGCCGATCCGCAGTTCGGTGAACGCCAGCCCTCGCGCCGCCAGCCAGGCCGTGAGCGCGGCGGCCGTCAGGGCCGGCTCGGCGGTGGCCAGGTCGTAGCCTCCCCGGCCGCGGTGCCGGACGTCGGTGACCCCGGCGAGCTCGGCCATCGCGGCCGCCAGCTCCGGGGGCAAGGCCTGCGTCAGCTCGACATGAAGCCGGTCCGGGCCGGAGCCACCGCGCAGCCGCTCCGGGGAGTCGCAGGCGATCAAGGCGCCGTCCTTGATGATGGCGACCCGGTCCGCCAGCCGCTCGGCCTCCTCCATCGAGTGGGTGGTCAGGACCACGGTGACGCCGGCGGCCTGCCGCTCCTTGACGATCTCCCAGGTGAGCAGCCGGGCCCGGGGATCCATCCCCGCGGTGGGCTCGTCCAGGAACAGCAGGCGGGGCCTTCCCACCAGCGCCAGCGCCAGGGAGAGTCTCTGCTTCTCACCTCCCGACAGCTGGCGAAAGCGGCGGTTGACCTTGTCGACCAGGCCCACCCGCTCCAGCAGGTCGCGGCCGGGCTCCGGGTTGCGGAAGTACGAGGAGAACAGCCGCACCACCTCCCCCACCTTGATGGTGGGGTAGATGCCGCCCTCCTGGAGCATGAGCCCGACCAGCGGTCTGACCGGGCCGGGCTCGCGAGCCGGATCCCATCCAAAGATCCGGATCTGTCCCCGATCTGGACGCCGGTACCCCTCGATCATCTCGATGGTGGTGGTCTTGCCCGCTCCGTTGGGGCCCACCACCGCCACCAGCTCTCCCACCTCCACCTCCAGGCTTAGGTCCGCGACCGCGACCCGGTCTCCGTAGGCCTTGGAGACGCCGACGAGCGATATCGCCGCCTGCCTGGGCGTCGGGGCGGGAGCCGTCATCGCTGCAGGGTTTCGCCCGGGGCCAGGTCGAGGCGGTAACCGACACCGAAGACGGTGTTGATCCGGAACGGCAGGCTCGGAAACGCCTCGAACTTCTCCCGGATCCATCGGATGTGCACGGCCACGGTCTTGCTGTCGCCGTGGAAGTCGGTGCCCCAGACCGCCCGCAGCAGGGAGTCGCGGCTGTGCACCCGGCCGTGGTGCGTCAGCAGAAAGAAGAGCAGGTTGAACTCCCGAGGGCTCATCTTCACCTCCTGCTGATCCACCATCACCCGCCGCGACTCCGCGTCGGCTGTGAAGTTGCTGATCCGGATCAGCCGTCCCTGGGGGGGCGGCGAGGCGGGGCGCTCGGAGCGTCGCAACAGAGCCGCCACCCGGGCCAGGAACTCCTTCACCCCGAAGGGCTTGGTCATGTAGTCGTCGGCGCCCAACCCGAGCCCGGTGACCTTGTCACTCTCCGCCCCGCGCGCGGTGAGCATCAGGATGGGCACGTCCGACTCCTGCCGGATGGCCCGGCACACCTCCTCCCCCGAGAGCTCGGGGAGCATCAGGTCCAGCACCACCAGGTCCGGATCGCGCGATCGTGCCAGGGCCAGCCCCTCGGTGCCGGAGCTGGCCTCCGAGACCACGTAGCCCTGCGCCGCCAGGTTGTAGCGCAGGGTCATGCGCACCGCCTCCTCATCCTCCACCAGCAGCACGCGGCGCCCCTGGCCGGGAGTGGGGGAGGCCAAGCTCAGCCCAGCTCCACCAGCCGACCGGTCTCCAAGAAGACCACATCCTCCGCGATGTTGGTGACCCGGTCGGCGATCCGCTCCAGATTGTGAGCGATGAACAGCAGGTTGGTGGCGGGGTAGGCCCAGTCGGGATGCTCACGCATGGTCTCCACCATGTCGTCGAACACGCGGTGGTAGATGCGGTCGATCCGATCGTCCCGGGCGGCGATGTCCTGGGCCCGCCGCACGTCCGTGGCGGTGATGGTCTCCATGATGTCGCGCACCTGCTCCTCGACGTACCTGCCCAGCCGGATCACCGCCTCCATGCGCGGCCGCGAGGACAGCTCGATCAGGGGCAGGGCGTACCGGGCACAGCTCTTGGCGTGGTCTCCCATCCGCTCCAGCTCAGAGGCGATGAGGAGAAGCCCGAAGATCGCATGGAGGTCCTGCCCGGTGGGGTGGAGCTCCTCCAGGACCTGGATTCCGCGCTCTCGCTCCAGGCGGTGCCGCTCGTTTATCTCCAGGTCCCGGCTGACGACGCTGCGCAGGCGGTCGCCATCGCGGTCCTCCAGGCCCCCCATCGCGCCGGCAACCCCCTCGGCGACCAGGACGCCCAGCAGGCGAACCCCGTCGCGGCGGGCGGCCACCTCTCCGGCCAGATCGGGTTGGATCGGCAGGTTCGTCATCCAGCGATCTTAGAGGAGCCGCCTCAGGGGGCCGGATCCGGAGGACAAAGCTGGATTCGGACCTCGGTGCCCGCCCCGGGGCGGCTGCTGACCTCGATCCTGCCGCCCTGGAGCTCCACGGCCTGACGTGCGATCGCCAGCCCCAGGCCGCTGCCCGACCCGGAGCGGGAGCGATCGCCGGTGAAGAAGCGGTCGAAGATCCGCGGCAGCGCCGAGGCGGGGATGCCGCTGCCGGTGTCCCTCACCGCGATGGTCGGGCAGGCGCCCACCAGCTCGACCGTGACGGTTATCCGACCCCCCTCCCCGGTGAACTTGATCGCGTTGTCGAGCACGTTCGAGAGCGCCCGCTGCAACCGTTCCGGGTCGGCCCGGGCCACCACCGCCCGGCCGCGGCATTCCAGGCTCTGGCGGCGCTCCCGGGCCTGGGGCGTCAGGCCCGCGCACACGCCGCGGGCCAGTCCCAGGAGGTCCACCGACTCCAGGTTGGCCCGCTCGGCTCCTGCCTCCAGGCGCGCGAGGTCCAGGATCCCAGACACCAGGGAGTGCATGTGGGCAGCCTCGGCCGCGATCCGGGAGGCGAACTCCTGGGTTGCCTGGGGGTCTCCCCGCGCCTCCCCGTTGAGGGTCTCGGCGAGCAGGGTGAGACTGGCGAGCGGGGTGCGCAGATCGTGGGACAGGTTCGCCAGGAGGTCCTGATGGGCGCGGCTGAGCCGGCGCTCGTGGGTGATGTCGCTCAGGATCAGGAGCACGGTCGGAGTGGGACTGGATCCCATCGGCGCCGCCACCGCCCGCAGCACCCGACGCCAACCGTCATGGCTGATCTCCGAGCGCTGGACCTCCCCCTGTTCGAGGGCCAGCCCCACCAGCTCGGCGGCCCTGGGGTCGTCCACGACCAGCGCCAGAGGGGTGCCGGGCTCGAGCGGGGGCGCCACCGGATCTCCGGAGGGGTCGCTCCGCCCCAGCAGCTCCTGAGAGTTGGGGCTGGACCACAGCAGCCGGCGGCTGCTGTCGAGCAGGAGCGCCGCATCCGTGCCCAACTGGGCCATGGCGGTCAGCACCTCGGTGCGCAGGCGCTCGTGACCATCCTCCCGGGCATCGGTCACCGGCGCCACTCCCCGGTCCTGGGGTCCAGGGACCCCAGGTACTCGACGCCGCGCGGCGCCATCCGGCTGTCGAGGTCCAGGCACCAGACGCCGCCCTTGGGGCAGCGGGGTGGGCTCTGGCCCGCCGCCCGGCTCAGCAGGGGCACCAGCATGTTCCCATGGGTGGCCGCCGCCGCCCTCCCCACCCCGGTGGGAAGGCAGGTGGCGGCGATCTCCCGGAGCAGCTCCGCCGCCTGCTGGGGATGGCTGGGTTCGTTGGTCTCGAAGAGCAGGGCCAGAGGCTGGACCTCGAGGCCCCGACCGTGGGCCGCCGGCAGCAGGGTGTCGGCGCAGCGGACGGTGGGACTGGTCCAGAACAGCTGGACCTCCTGCTGCGACAGGACCCCGGCTATGGCCAGGCTCTGCCGCCAGCCGAACTCGGTCAGGGGCCGGCTGCGGTCGTCGCCAGACCAGGCCTCACGGTCCAGCGCCACCCCATGGCGCACGAGGTGCAAGGTGGGCACTACCGCGCAGTATAGGTGGCGGCCGGCGGGCTCCCGCACGGCTCCCCGTGCCGGCCGAGCGCGACGCTACCATGTGCCGGTGAGCGCTCGCCGTTGGGTCGCCGCGGCGCCGTGAGCAGGTCACAGCGGCTGGCCGCCATCGATGTCGGCAGCAACACCATCCACCTGCTGCTCGCCAGCTGCCGACCGGGCACCGCCCCCCGCCAGCTGTTCCGGCGCCGGGAGTTCGTCCAGCTGGGGCTCGACGTGGCGGCCAGCGGGCGGATCGGCCCCGAGCGCCTGGAGCTGGCGGCGCGCACGCTCACCGGGCAGGTGGCGGAGGCGCGGCTGCGGGGCGCGCGGCGCCTGGCCGTGGGGGCGACCCAGGCCCTGCGGGCCGCGGACAACGGGCAGGAGGTGGCCAGCCTGCTGGCCCAGCGCGCCGGCATCCCCGAGGTGGTGGTGCTGCCCGCCGCCGAGGAGGCGCAGCTGGCGTTCTCCGGGGCGACCATGGGCATCCCCCAGGGCACCCTGGCCCTGCTCCTGGACATCGGGGGCGCCTCCACCCAGGTCGCCCTGGGACGGGCTGGAGGGGCGTGCTCCGACCACTCCCTGCCTCTGGGGTCGGGCTCCATCGCCGCCCTGGCAGCTGGCGACCCCCCCAGCCCCGAGGAGTGGCGGGCGATGCAGCGAAGGGTCAGCGAGCTGATCCCCGACCTCGTCCCGCCGCCGCCGCGCACGCTCGCCCTGGGCACCGGCGGTACCATCACCAACCTACCCCGCCTGATCGGGCGCGAGAAGGGCTCGTCCCTGCGGCTCAGGGATGTGGAGGAGGTGATCGAGATCTTTCGCGAGCACCCGGCCTGGGAGGTGGCCGCCCGGACGGCCATGGACCTGGAGCGGGTCCGTCTCTGCCGCGGCGGGGCGCTCATCCTCGCCCACCTCATGGACCTGCTGGGGCTGGCCCGCATCCGCTGCTCGGAGCGGGGGCTTCGGGACGGGATGGTCGCGGCGGTCATGGCCTATGGAGACGACTGGTGGCGTCCGCGTAGCCCGGCGCCACTGACCGCGTCCGCCGCGGAGGCCGAGCTTGCCAGAATCTGATGGCCCAAGCTGCGCGGAGCTCGCCACCGCCGCCCTGGACGACCGATCCCAGGCGCTGCGCTGGGCCACCGCCCGACTGCCCCTGCCCGGCGATCAGGAGGCGGTCCACGACACCCGGGTCGCCCTGCGCCGCCTGCGCGAGGCGGTGGCGGCCCTCTCCGCGTGCCTTCGTCCCACCGACAAGAGGCGGGCGCCGCGCCTGCGCGCCGCCGAGAGAGCCCTGGGCCCGCTGCGCGATGCCGAGGCCCGTTACGAGCTCCTCGCCTCGGTGCTGGGTCCGGTCGCGGTCTCCTGGGACCGCCGCGATGATCCCCGCGCCGCCGCCGTGTATGGATCGTCGATCCTGCCGGGGGCGACCGGTCCGGAGGCCGGCCTGCGCGGACTCGAGGCCAGGGCTCGAGGCTGGTTGGCGGACACCGTGGCCGCCGAGATGGCCGGAGAGCGCGAGAGCCTCCTGGGCGGCCGGACGCTGCCCCGGCTCGGCCGCCTGGCCGGTGGCTTCGAGGTCCTGACCAATCGGCACGGCCGCCAGGCCTCCCGGGCCCTCGCCGGTCAGCAGCTTCCCCGCCTGTTCGAGCTGGCCGCCCTGGGATCCGCGAGCGAGCGGGAGCTGCATCGCCGTCGCATCCGCACCAGGCGGCTGCGCTACCGGCTTGAGCTCTTCGGCCCGGCGCTGGCGGAGGAGCACCAGCGGGTGGTGGAGGAGCTGCGCCGGCTCCAGTCCATGCTCGGCAGGTTTCACGACTTAGCGATCCTGGTGGCCTGGATGGACGAGACCTCCCGTCGCGGGCCCCACGACCTTCGTCCGGCGCTGCGAAGACTGACCGTCAGGATGGAGCTGGAGCATCAGGCGGCCCGGGAGATTGCCGAGGAGGAGCTGCGCCGGCTCGACGGATCGGGCTGGTGGGACGCCGCCCGGCAGGCCTGTCTGGGCTGACGGCCGGACCGCAGAACATCCAGCCCTCCTGTGGCCCGCACCAAGCTTCCTGAGCTGACCGTCCGCCAGGTGCGCCGTCTGGCGCTGGACGCGCAGTCGCTGGGCGCGGCGCCTTTCTCGGCTGCTGCCGCCGGTCCCGACTCGGTGGTCCGTCTGATCCGCCGGCTCGGATACGTGCAGCGGGATCCGCTCAGCGTGGTGGCCCAGAGCCATGAGCTGGTGCTGTGGAGTCGCCTCGGTCAGCTGCAGGGGGGCGCGGTCGAGGTGGGCCTCTGGCAGGACCGGGAGCTGTTCGAGTACTGGGCGCATGCCGCCGCGATCCTCCCCAGCGCGGACTATCCGCTCCACCTCTGGCGCATGCGTCACTTCCGACGTCGACCTCCCAGCTATGGGGCGGGAATGGCGGAGTGGATCGCCTCCAACCAGCAGCTCCGCCGCCACCTGTTGCGGCGCCTGGCGGCGGCGGGTCCCCTGCCCGCGGGCGGGATGGGACTGCCTTCGAAGCGGCCCCGGGACCGCTCCGGGTGGCCCGGTCTGTCTGACC
>JAKAVU010000134.1 GCA_021817185.1 bacterium | reverse complement strand
CGACTACCCCACGGCGGACGGGACCTGCATCCGGGACTACATCCACGTGGACGACCTGGCGACCGCCCACCTGCTGGCCCTGGACGCGACCGCGGGGGTAGGAGGCCGGCACCTGGTCTACAACCTCGGCAACGGCCGGGGGTTCTCCGTGCTGGAGGTGGTGGCCGCCGCCCGCCAGGTGACGGGTGCCCCGATCGAGGTGGTGTTCGGCCCCCGCCGCCCCGGGGACCCGGCGGTGCTGGTGGCCTCCAGCGAGCTGGTCCAGCACGAGCTGGGATGGGTGCCACTGCGTCCGTCCCTGGAGGAGATGGTGAGTGATGCGCTGGAGTTCAGGAGCAGGAGGACCGACGTCGCCTGAGAATCGTCCGGCAGCCGCTCAGAGGGGTTGAAGCGACTCTAACCCATAGTCTCGCGCAGCGAGTTGAGGAGACCTATTTGGGAGACGGGGTGGGCGCCCGCTCCAGCGCCAACCCCGCCTCGATGTCCGGCTGGACCGCCGAACGAGCGGATGCGGGACCTGAGGACTCTCGCACCTTGAGCCGGCACGCCAAGACGATTCGTTCCGGGGGCAGGGTCGGCTCCGCTATCCGTTTGAACAGCTGGGAGACTGCGGCTTCCGCCATGGCTTGGATTGGCTGGGCGATAGTGGTCATGGGCACCTCCACGAGGTCCGCCCAGGGGGGGTCGTCAAAGGCGACGATCTTCAGTTGGTCGGGAACGACCACCTTGCGGTCGCGGAGCAACCGCAAGGCCCCGATGGTCATCTGGTTGTTCGCCGCCACCAGTCCGTCCAGGTCCGGAACCTCGTCCAGCAGCTCGGCCGCCGCTCGGTACCCCATCTCCACGGTGAACTCCCGGAGCTTTGCGTGCGGAGTCAGCCCGAGCGGACTCAGTGCTGACAGGTACCCCTCGAGACGCTCGGAGGTGGTCCAAACCCCCTCGCGCCCCCCTATCAATCCGATGTGGCGGCACCCGGCATCTATGAGCAGGTTGGTGCCCGCCGTGACCGCCTCAGCATTGTCCGACACGACGAGGTCCGCCCTCGGGTCGGAGAGCGGCCGGTCGATGGCCACCACCGGTATCCCCAGGTCCATCAGCCCGGTCACCTCCTGGTCGCCGAACGCGGCCGGGGAGATGACAACCCCCATGACCCGCTCCGCGGCCATGACGTCCAGATACGCGGACTGCTTGCGGGGGTCCTCCTCGGTGTTGCAGAAGAGGACCCGGGTACCACGCCTGAAGAGGGACTCCTCCAGGTACTTGATCAGGGAGCTGAAGTGAGGATTCTCCACGTCCGACACCAGCACCCCCACGGTCGCGGTCCGGCCCAAGCGGAGGTTGCGGGCAAGCTGGCTCGGTTGGTAGTCGAAGCGCTTCGCCACCACCAAGACCCGCTCCCGCAGCTCGGGAGAAACTGGGCGCGACCCGTTCATCACCCGTGACACGGTCGCCGAAGACACCCCCGAGAGCTTGGCGATATCGGCGATATGCAGACGCTTTCTTGGGCTGGTCATGAAATCGATGCCCGCATATTGTCACTTCGACACCGCCAAGTCAACCCCAGCGGGCCGGGGTCCGACCGGAGGCACCACATTCTCAACGGCCGGGATGGTTCACTTCAAAGTGCGCAGCTGTACCTTTCCCTGATGGCCAGCAAGGGAGGGGCCACCCTCTTGACACCTCGGCGGTCAAGTGCTAGCCTCGCGTGGTCGTTGGTAAACGATTACCAGCAGCGAACAAGGGCCGTGAGTTGGAGGTGAGCATGGCGATGAACTGGAAAGGTTTGCTAAAGGGTGGGGCGGCCCTTGCTGCCCTCGGGGTAGTTCTGAGCGCCTGCGGCGCCAGCTCAACCCCGGCGAAGAAGAAGATAACCATCGGTTTCGTGGTCGGTATCACCTCAGACCCCTACTTCATCACCATGGAGCAGGGGGCCCAGGCGGAAGCCAAGAAGCTCGGGGTGACCCTGTACTGGGAGGGCTCCACCACCACCTATTCCCCCACCACGGAGATCCCCTACGTGGACGCCGTGCTGGCCAAGCACCCGAGCGCCTTGGTCCTCTCCCCCACCAATGCCCAGGCTCTGATTCCAGTGGTCAAGCAGGCCCGTTCGGAGCACATTCCGGTGCTCAACGTGGACACCTACATCAATGACACCAGCCTGCTGGTGACCCGGATCGCCGGCAACAACCCGGCCGGAGGCGCCCAGGCGGCCAAGCTGCTCGCCAGCGCCATTGGGGATAGCGGCCAGGTGCTGCTCCTTGACAGCTCCGCCGGGGTCACCTCCGATGACCTCCGCTCCGCTGCGTTCGTCAGCACCCTCAAACAGTACCCAAACATAACTCTGGTGGGCACCCAGTACAGCCAGGATGTGGCCACCAACGCCCAGACCATCGTCCAGCAGGAGCTTTCCCGCTACCCAGACCTAAAGGGGATCTTTGCGGTGGACGACGTGACCGCCGAAGGGACGATCGCTGAACTCCAGGCTCTGGGGAAGCTCGGCTCGGTCAAGGTCATCTCCTACGACGCTGAGCCCGCGCAGGTGGCGGCTCTCAAGGCGGACAAGCTGGTCGGTCTGATCGCTCAGCAGCCTGCCCTGGAGGGCAAGCTCTCAGTGGAGTACGCGGTCAAGGCCGCCGAGGGCAAGACCGCCGGAATCCCCAAGGTGATCTCGGTACCCAACATCACAATCACCTACGCCAACTACAAGGCCAACGAGCAGTACTTTTACTCAGCGGGCTGAGCCCGGGGAGGCGAATCGGCAGAGAGGGGTCCGAGGGAGCGGGTCGGTGCCTGGATGACGGGAGGATCAGCCGTCAGAGCAGGCACCCCCGCTTCATCGGCGGGCCTATGAGGCGGCAGGTCGCACTGAGGCACTTCAAGGGTTAGATCCTCGGCCCACCTGGGCCGAGGCCAGACCGTCAGACTGCACACGGAGGACAGAACGGACATGAGCGCGGCTGGCGTGAGCCGCTCAGCGGCGGGGAGCGCCCGGACCCTCGTGGATCGATACGCACAGGAGTTTCTCCTGGGCGCGACCCTCGTGGTCCTCGTGGTGGTCTTCTCCATCGTGGGCCAGGGGTTCCTCTCCCAGATCAACATCACCGGCATTGGCCAGTCGGCTACGGAGACCGGCCTCCTCGCCATCGCGGAGACCTACGTGATCGTCACCGGCGGGATCGATCTCTCGGTCGGGGCCATCCTGGGCCTCGCCGGGGTGGTCGGAGCCAAGGTGATGGCGCTTCACCTCGGGGGATCGCAGTCCGTGGACGTGGCGCTGGGGACCCTGGTGGCCCTCTTGGTGGGAGGGGTAGCCGGAATGGCCAACGGTCTGATGGTGGTCCGGATGAGGCTCACCCCCTTCGTGGCCACCCTCGCCATGCTCGGGATCGCCGGGGGGCTAACGCTGGTCCTGACTGACGGCCTGACCGTGGGGGGCACACCCGGGGTGGTGGCGGTCGTCGGCAATCAGGTGTTCGGCGGGTACTTCACCGCCCCGATCATCATCACCATCGTCGCCTTCATCGTCGGCGCCCTATTCCTTCACTACTCGCGGTTCGGCCGCTGGGCCTTCGCGATCGGGTCCAACCGCAATGCCGCGCACGACGTCGGGATCCCGGTCGGGCGGCACTTGGTCAAGGTGTATGTCTGGGCCGGGGTCCTTTCGGCCATCGCCGGGGTCATTGACCTCATGCGCCTCGGGACGGCTTCCCCGCTGAGCGGCACCAACTCCGAGCTCACCGCCATAGCGGCGGTCGTCATCGGCGGGGCCAGCCTGTTCGGGGGCGTGGCCACGATGACCGGGACCCTACTGGGCACACTCGTCCTGTCGGTGGTGCTGAGCGGGCTGGTCCTCACTGGGATGCAACCTTTCTGGGAGACGGTGGTAACCGGAATCCTGATCGCGGCGGCGGTCGGGGTGCAGCAGGTTCTCCGGAGAGGCCGGTGAGCGCCGAGAGTCTCCGCCGGGAGCCAGGCGCCTTCGACGAACCAAACGGCGCCGCCAGCGAGGTGGAGCAGGACGTGGACCTCCGGCCTCACGACAGGCGGGTCGTGCTCGAGCTGCGGGGCGTCAGCAAGCGGTATGGGGCCATCACTGCCCTCGACTCGGTCGACTTCGTGGCTCGGGCGGGGGAGGCGGTCGGCCTGGTCGGGGACAACGGTGCGGGCAAGTCCACGATGGTCAAGGTGATCGCGGGCACAATCACTCCCGACAGCGGCCACGTCCTCGTGGACGGGGTCGAGCACCGCTGGGAGTCGCCACACGCCGCCCTGGAGGCCGGCATCGAGACGGTCTTCCAGGATGGCGGGTTGGCCCCCGATCTCAACGTGGCGTCAAACCTGTTCCTGGGGCGCGAGGTGGTTCGTAAGGGCGTGCTCGGACGGATGGGGTTCCTGGACCAGCGCCGGATGGCGGGACAGGCCTCGGAGGCGCTTGCCCAAATCGGTATGACCAGGGTGGCGCCGGCGGCTAGCTTGGGCCGCCTCTCGGGAGGGCAGCGGCAGGCCGTGGCCGTGGCGCGCGCCGCTGTTTGGGGTCGCAAGATCCTGATCCTCGACGAACCGACCAACCATCTCGGGGTCACCGAGGTGGCCGAAGTGCTGCGGCTTGTGAGAGAGGTCCGCGACCGAGGGATCAGCGTCATCTTCATCTCTCACACCCTCCCCTACGTGCTCGACGTGTGCGACCGGGTGGTCACGCTCCGCCTCGGCAGGGTGGTGGCGGAGTATCTGGCCGCAGACGTGACAACCGACCGCTTGGTCAGCGACATGACAGGGTCGAGCGCTGGGATCCTTTGATGCTGCCCTCGCTCCGACTTGCCCCAACCCCGCGGCGGAGCCGCTAAACAAGATGCTGTTACAGCTGGCCCTGGATGATCCCGCTCACCTGGCTTTGCTTCCGGCTCTGTCCGAGCATGTCGACATAGTCGAGGTGGGGACGCCACTTTTGAAGCGCTTCGGTCTTGCCGGCATCGCCACCGTCCGCGAACTCATGGGCCGGGGCCCCGCCCTGCTGGTCGACTCCAAGACCGTCGACGGGGGCGCCGAGGAGGCCGAGATGTACTTTCATCTTGGTGCCGACTTCATGACGGTCCTGGCCGCTGCTTCGTCAGCAACCCTGGCGGCGGTGAGCCAGGTTGCAGGCGCTCATGATGCGTTCGCGATGGCCGATACCATCTGCAGCCCGGGCCTGCCTCAGGCCGAGAACCTATTTCCCGACCGTATCGCCTACGTCCTGCTTCACTCGGCTACTGACGTGCGCCGCGCTGGCAATGGCGATGACAGCAATTTCGCCCGGTCTGGAGAGTTGAGGGAGCTCGGGTACCGAGTGGCGCTGGCCGGTGGCATCGGACCCCACAACCTTGCCCAGGCGATCCGAGCGGAACCCCAGGTGCTGGTGGTCGGATCGGCGATCACCGGAGCTGAGAACCCAGTAGAGGTAGCCAAATGGATGTCCGCCCAGCTGGTCAATCCGGGGAGTGGTTGGCCGCCTTCGATGAAGTTGCCCAAATCCCGGCGCACCTGAAGGCCGAGGAGGTCACCGCGTTGGGCCGGGCCTTTGAGGACCCCAAGCGCCGGTGGTTCTTCACCGGCCAGGGTCGGTCGGGGCTGGTTGCGGCGATGGTCGCCATGCGTTTCATGCACCTCGGTCGAGTGGCTCACGTCCTGGGCGAGCCAACCGCTCCCGCGGTCCGCTCGGGCGATGGGTTGCTGGTGATCTGCGGGTCGGGCCAGACGCCGATCTCCGTCAGCCGGGCCGCCCGGGCTCACAGCCTTGGTGCTCTGGTGGCAGCGGTGACCCACTCCCCCGTCTCTCCGCTCGGCGAGGCGTCGGAGCTGCTGGTGACCATCGCCAGTGACGGCTCGGGACAACTCGGGGGAAGCCTGTTCGAACAGAGTGCCCTCTTGTTGCTCGACGGGATGATCCACGCGCTGGCAGCCAATCTCCCCGACGCCCGCGACCGGCTGCGGCGGCATCACGCCAATCTGGAATGACCTCCGAGGGGGCCGAGCGCCCGCAGGCGACGGTGGTGGGGAACGCCCTCGTCGATGTGATCGTCACGCGCCAGGGGCAGTTCCCCCGGTTGGGCGGGGCCGGCCTGAACGTGGCGGTACTGCTCGCCCAGGGCGGGCTCAAGACCTCCCTGGTCACGTCGCTGGCCGACGACCTCCCCGGTCGAGCCATCCGGCTACTCGCGTCCAGGCTGGGAATCCAGCTCATCGAGAGCGGGCGTGTATCCGCGACGCCGCAGGCGACGGTGCATCTGGACGCGGACAAGCCGAGCTACGAGTTCGACCTGCCCGCGTATTTGCCCTTCGATTTCTCCCCCGCAGTGCAGCTGAGCGCCTCCACCGCAGACCTAGTGGTGGTCAACGCCTTTGACTACAGCGGCCTGAGCCAGGTCGACTCGCTTCGCCACCTGCTGGACTCCTGCGGCGGCTGGCGGGTCGTAGACCCCAATGTCCGGCCCGGGCTGCTCCGCGACATAGGAGCCGCTGCGCACGGCCTGCGGCGGCTCCTCCCGGCCATCGACATCTTGAAGGTCAGCGACGAGGACGTTGAGCACCTTGGAGGAGCGGTGAGCCAGGCTGGGGAGGACTTTCTGACGAAAGGGGTGAAGGTGCTGTTCCTCACCCGAGGTGCGCGGGGGGCGATGCTGTACACCGTCGCCGGCACCCCGCTGCAGGCGGCCGCCCAGGTGCTCCCGGTACAGGTCGTAGACACCGTTGGCGCTGGCGACGCGGCTCTGGCCGCACTTCTTGTGGGGGCAGTCTGCGAGCGCCCAGGGCTCGTTCGCTCCCGGGGCTCGCTGGGCCAGCTTGCATGGGGCTCCCACCTCGACAGGGCCATGGCGGCTGCCGCCTTGGCGTGCCAGCAGCGGGGGGGCCCCGCGGGCCCGGTCCCCGAAGATGAAGCGCTCAGCCCGGCCAGATGAAAGCTCGCCATCGTGACGCACCCCTAGTTGGACCGCGATTAGGAGGTGCGGGCGATCCCTGCCGGCGCCACCGGAGTCGACGGCCAAGCCCTGAGACACGAGGTCTTCTTCGCCCCAGCTGACGAGCTGGGCACCGGAGCGACACGCCGCGGCCACCTGGGAGGCGTCGTACACCGAGACGCCGAACTCGTCGGCGATGGAGGCGGCAGTGGCCAGCAGCGATAGGTCCGCTCGCAGCATCCCACCATCCTCGGCGAGAGCTTCGATGCGCTTGCCCAGGCGGTCGGCCGCCGCTCGATCGCGCCACGAGCGCGCGGCCACGTTGGTCACCTCGTAGAGGACCAGGTCGAGGGTCGCCAGGGGGTCCCGGCCTTGGAGCAGGCGGACCGCCTCTGCGTGATTGTCGTCGTCCAGGTCCTCGCTCGCCGGCAGGACGGTGGCGTCGAGCAGCCAGAGGGTCACGTCTCCGGCCGGGTCGCCTTCACCAGCTCGGTGACCCTGCCCCGTGGCGGGCACCGGGCCTGCCAGCGGTCTCGATCTCCACCATGTGCTCGGCTCGGCGGCCGCCGAGCCGCGGGATCGACTGCTCCGCCAGCTGGCGCGAAACCCGCTGCGAGTGGTCCCCAGACGGCGGGCCTCGGCACCGACCGCTCTGAGCAGGTCGTCGGGAAGCGAGACCATCACCTTGGCCACCAGAGCAGCATGCCCGGTATTGCGGTTGGGCCTGACACTCCCCACCGGGAGCGTTCACGGCGCCGGATCTATACTCCCAAGTGGAGATGGCGATGGACATCATGGGCTTTCTGCGGCAGCGGGCAGGGGACTTCCGCTGCCCGGTGTGCCGGCGCTCGCTGGCCGACTGCGAGCTGCGCCAGCTGGCCCACCAGGGCCCCCACTACACCGTCCAGGTGACCTGTCGGCACTGCTCGATGGCTTTCCTGGTG
>JAKAVU010000133.1 GCA_021817185.1 bacterium | reverse complement strand
TGCCCGGCCCAGCCCCCACCACCGAGGCGGCGGGCCGCCGGAGCCACCCGTGCAGGGCCGGGTCGGCAGCCACCGCTCAGGCGAGGGCGGGCCGGCTCAGGACTGGGGTGACTCCTCGCGCTCGGCCGATGGCTGGCTCCCGTTGGCCCCCGGTGACGGTGGCGGCTGGTAGCCGCCGAGGGGCGTGTCCAGGTCCTCGCCCCGCAACCGGTCGACCAGGTCGTAGACCTTGTCCTGAACGGTGCCAGAGAACAGGAAGGCGACCCCGGCGCTGGTCAGCAGCCCCGCCGCGAGCCACTTCTTGGAGAACCTCCTACGCGCGGGCCGGGGCGGCTTGATGCCGGTCTTGGCGAGCGAGCTCTGGACCTTGCGACGGGTGTCAGGAGGCAGGGACTTGGTGGCCTCGTAGGCTGCCTGCACCACCTTTTCCGCCAGGTCGGCCGACCGCTCCCGGGCCTGCTCGACCGCCACCGCCGCGCGCCGCTGAGCCGTGTCAGCCACCGGGTGCATCTGGGCCGCGATCCGGCCAGTCAATTCAGGGACCTGGTGAGCCGCGGCCACCACCGCTGGGGTGACCGCTGCACCGGCCGACTTCACTCCGGTTCCCAGGACCTCTACCACCGCTCCGGCCGCGTCGGAGGCGGTTGACCCGAGCCTCTCCATCGGCCGCTGCTGCTTGCGCAAGAATTTCATGGCGGCTCCTCCTGTGGCTTTCCTCTTCGCTGAGTGTAGTCAAAGTTGCGCCATCTGATCGCCGCGGAAGCCAACCACCCCCTCAGGGTTCCGACCGTGACGGCTCGTCCGGCGGCGGGAAGTGCTCCAACGGGCCGTGTCCGGCCCCCAGGCCGGGCGCATGACGAATGGCCGCCGCCACATACCGCTTGGCCGAGCTCACCGCCGGTGCAAGCTCATCGCCGAGTGCCAATCGGGCGGTGATGGCGGCGGAGAAGGTGCAGCCGGTCCCGTGGGTGTGGGGCGTGTCGATGCGCGAGCCCCGGAGCCGCAGCAGGCCCTGGTCCGAGATGAGCAGGTCGACGGGCTCCCCGGGTGCGTGCCCCCCCTTGACAACCACGCTGGCGGCTCCCAGCTCCAGGATCGCCCGGCCGGCGGCGATGGCGTCCTCCTCGGAGGCGACCGCGAGCCCCGACAGGACAGCCGCCTCGGGCCAGTTCGGAGTCACCACCGTGGCCAGGGGCAGCAGATCCTGGCGCATGATCGCGACCGCATCCGGATCCAAGAGGTTGGCCCCGCTCTTGGCGACCATCACGGGATCCACCACCAGCGGACCCCAGGCGCGCTGCCGGAGCTGCCGGCAGACGGTGTCGATGTGAGCGGCCGAGAACAGCATGCCGGTTTTCACCGCCCTCGGGCGAAGGTCCTGATCCAGAGCCTCAAACTGGGCGACCACGAACTCCTGCGGCAGCCCGTGCACCGCCAGGACCCCGAGCGTGTTCTGGGCGGTGAGCGCGACCGCCACGCTCACCCCGTAGACGCCGCATGCGGCGAAGGTCTTGAGGTCGGCCTGGATCCCGGCCCCCCCACCGCTGTCGGTGCCGGCCACCGTGGCCGCGATCGTGGTGCGCGGTAACTGGGGTGCCGGCCTCATGAGGGCACCGCCGTCGCGCCCGGCGCCGGCCTGCCCTTGGGCTCCCGGGCCCGCAGCACCAGATAGGCGACGGTGGTCACCGCCGCTCCGACGAACCCGCTGACATCGGCGGGCTGTCCCTGAAACAGCCAGTGGGCCAGGGGTGAGACGAACCCCCACTCCCCGGGCGGCGGCGGCTCGTTGAAAAAGAGGATGGTCGCCAGAGTCCCGAGCCCGAAGGCAGTCAACATCGGCCAGCGAAAGCCGCCTTGGAACCAGTAACCGCGGCGAGCCACCAGCTCATGCGGATCGGGGCGGCGCGCCCCCCGATAGCTGTCGAGGATGACCACCATCGCCCAGGCCGGGAACCACACGTAGGTAAGGGTGAGGAAGTTCACGTAGTTGCCCTGGAAGCCACTGCCCGCGAACAGCACCAGGCTGGCGATGAGGCTCCCCACCACCCCGACCACGGTCGCCGCCACCCAGCGCCGCAGGCGTATGCCTATGGCCAGGGCGCACAGGGCGGCGGAATAGACGTTGAGGTAGTTGGAGCTCAGCTCGGCCACGATGATGAAGGCGGCGAAGCAGTAGGCGAAGGCGACTGGCACCGAGGCCACGATCAGGTTGGGCAGCAGCCGCCCCGGGTTGGCGGTCTGAATCGCGGCCCCCAACAACCCGCAGCCCACCAGGCTCACCACCGTGCCCCCGCCGCTGGCCATGGCCACCCGCCAGGACGGCGAGCCCGCGGGCAGGTAACGCGAGTAGTCGCCGGCGTAGGTCACCCAGGACACGACCAGCGCGAAGGTGAGGGTGAAGCCGAGGGCCATGGCGGCCAGGTGGGGTCCCAGCGCGAGATCACTCTGCCGCAATAGGTCCCAGCGGGGAAAGGTGAAGAGGGCCAGGGCGGCACAGACGGCCAGAAATGCGGGGACCTGAATGTGCTGCACGACCGAGATGGTGCGGTGGCCGTAGACCGCGACCAGGAAGGACACCAGGGCGATCCCCAGCAGCAGCAGGCCCGCGACCAGGTCGGAGGCGCCCCGGAACACCGGCAAGGCCTTGGTCGTGGTGACGGCGATGGCGCAGTCGTACGCAAACCAGCCGATTGCGATCACCATGGTCAGGAATCCGCCCACCACCGCCCCGCGCCGGCCGAACACCATCCGTGATTGGACTATCTGGGGAGCCCCACTGCGCACCCCGGTCACGGAGAGCAGTCCCAGCATGGCCCCGCCCGCCAGCGCTCCCGCGACCAGGACCAGGGCCGCGTCCCAGAATCCCAGGCCGGCGGCGGAGATCAGGAGGGCTCCTGCATAGAGGGAGAAGAAGTCGGCCAGCGCGCCGCCCCAGATGAAGAAGAGCTCGCGCGGCCGACCGTGGCGGCTCTGTAGCGGAACCGGCTCGAGCCCTCTGAGTTCAATGCGAAGAAACTCGTCGTCACCGGGGATCACGGCCTCCCGGTCGTCCGTCCGGCGCCTCTCCTCAACCCTCGTCTCTGCCATGGCCTCCTCCTTCCCGGGCACGGGTCTGGAGCCGACAGGACGAGGCTTCCCGACGCTGGTACTAACCAGATCCGGTGTTCAGGGTTGGCTCGCTGCCTCTCAGCGCCCTGTCGGCGCACCCCTAGCTGGGAGCTGAACTCCCAACCGGAGTATAGGCGGAGTGCCGGGAACTTTCACGCGGCAGCTGTGGGGGCAGTCCGTCAGGCATTAGTTCGGCTTATGGATTAGTATTGCACCGTATGATTCGGGAGCCGAATTTCTCTGCGGTGGCTGGCGGCGACCCGGCGAGCGCCCGCGATCGCCTGGTCCGAGAGTTCACCGAGCTGCAATGGCAGCTGAGCCTTCGGCTCAAGTCGTCAGTCGCAAGCCAGGTGGAGGCGGCCTCGGCGCAGCTGGCCAGGCTGGTAGCCTCCACCACCCCGCACCAGCGCCAGGCGGTGCTGGTACTGGCGAGGCGGGGCTCCCTCTCGATGAGGGAGCTGGCACGTGAGCTGATGATCAGCCCCAGCAGCGCCACCGAGCTGGCAGACCGGCTGGTGGAGCGGGGCTGGGTGGAGCGAGAGCCCGACCCCGGCGACCGCAGAGCGGTGGTGGTTCGCCTCTCCGCCAAGGCGAGCAGCTCTGCCCAGCAGGTGGACCACATGCTCCATGCGGGTGTGGCCGAGCTGCTCTCACCGCTGGGCGACCGGGAGCTGGCCGACCTGGTCGCCCTCCTGCGACCACTGGCGGCAACTCCAGCTGCCGCCCCGGCCCCGATGAGGGCTCTGGAGCCTGACCCGAGAGCGACCCGGTGAGGTCCTGGTTCCTCGGCCTCGGCAGGTTCTCGGTGCGCTTTCGAGTGCCGATGGTCGTGCTGTGGGTGGTGATCACCGTGGTGTGCGTCCACGTGCTGCCGACGTTGGCTTCGGTGAGCAAGGACAGCAACTCGGCGTTCCTTCCCAGCAGCTCCCCCTCGATGAGGGCGGCGCAGCTCGCCAGTCCCTTCCAGAGCTCCAAGCTCGCGGCATCCACCCTGGTCGCCGTCAGCGATCGGGGCCCTCTCACCAGCCAGGACCAGGCCGCGATCACCAAGTTCGAAGGTGAGATCGGGAGGCTGCCCAAGGTGCGGCTGGTGCGCGACCTCGGGACGTCCCCCAACGGCATGGCCCGCCAGGCCCTGATAGAGGCCGCGGTCCCCGCCTTCGGCGGTGGGGCTGGCCCAGCTCTGGTCGCCTCCATCAGGGATCGGTTTGCGGCCGCCAGCCTGCCCGGACTGACCTACCACCTGACCGGCGACCTGCCCACGGTGATCGACGGGCAGCGGTCGTCCCGGCAGTCCCAGGGCCTGACCCAGCTCTTCTCCGTGCTGTTCATCCTGGCCCTCCTGCTGGTCGCATTTCGAGCGGTGCTGGCCCCGTTCGTGACGCTTCTGCCGGCGGCCCTGGTGCTCGCCCTCTCCGGGCCGGTGGTTGCCGAGGCGACTCATGTGGGCGTCCAGGTCTCGGTCATCACCCAGGTGATCCTCATCGTCCTGGTGCTCGGCGCCGGGACCGACTACGGGCTCTTCCTGGTCTTCCGAGTGCGCGAGGAGCTGCGCCGTGGGCTCGACCCCCAAGCGGCGGTGGTCACCGCGGTGAGCACTGTGGGGGAGTCCATAACCTTCTCGGCGCTCACCGTGATCGCCGCCCTGCTCAGCCTTACCCTGGCTCAGTTCGGCCTGTACCAGAGCCTGGGCCCAGCGCTGGCGATTGGCATCGGCCTCATGCTCCTGGCGGGTTTGACCCTGCTCCCGGCGCTGCTGGCGATCTTCGGCCGGGCGGCCTTCTGGCCCACCAACACGCGGCCGGAGGCACGAGCGCGACCCAGCGTCTACAGCCGGCTGGCGGGTGGGGTGGTGCGCCGTCCGGCCTGGATCCTGGTCGGCGGGGTGGTGGTCTTCGGGGGATTGGCGCTGGGCAATCTGACCAGCACGACCGCCGGCTTCGGCAACACCGCAGCACCCAGCGGGACGGACTCGGCGGCCGGCGCGGCGGTGCTCGCCAAGGACTTTCCGGCCTCCAACGTGCAGGCCTCCGCGGTCCTGTTCCGGCTTCCCGTGTCGGCGTGGACCCATCCCGAGGTGCTCGCCGTGGCCCAGGGCGCCTTGGACCGGACCGGCAGTTTCAGGACGGTCATCGGCGCCCTCGGCGCTTCCCACCTCAGCCCGGCTGAGATCACAAGGCTGCACGCCACGCTGGGACCCCCGAACTCGCTCCCCGAGGTCGAGCCCGCCACCGAGCGGGTGCCCGCGCCGGCCTACAACGCCTATCGCTCGCTGGCGCAGTTCATCAGCCCGAGCGGCCTGACCGTGCAGTTCTCGACCCTGCTGCGGCACAACAACGACAACTCCGCCCGGGCTCTGGCCGCGGTGCCGGCGGTGCGCCGAGCGGTGGCCGGGGTGGGCCGGCGCATCGGCGCCACCGACAGCGGGATCTTTGGCGTGCTGCCGTTTGCGTACGACGTCCAGCACCTCTCCAACAGCGATCTGCTGCGCATCATCCCGGTGGTGGCGGTGCTCATCGCCCTGTTGCTGGCGATCGTGATGCGCAGCCTGATCGCTCCGCTGTACCTGGTGGTGAGCGTGGTCCTCTCCTACCTGGCGGCCCTGGGGCTGGTGGCGGTCGTCTTCGTGCACCTGGCGGGCCAGGACGGCATCAACTTCCTGCTGCCCTTCCTGATGTTCGTGTTCCTGATGGCGTTGGGGTCCGACTACAACATCTTGGTGATGAGCCGGATCCGCGAAGAGGTGCACTCCATGCCCCTGCGCCAGGCCGTCCGGCGGGCGGTGGGGATGACCGGGACCACCGTCAGCACCGCCGGGCTGGTACTGGGCGGCACGTTTGCGGTTCTGGCCATCGCGGGCGGCGGCTCCGCGGGAGGGTCGGAGATCCAGCAGATCGGGTTCGGGATCGCCGCCGGGGTGTTCATGGACACCTTCGTCATTCGGACTCTGGTGGTGCCATCGCTGGTGGTGCTCTTGGGGCGCTGGAACTGGTGGCCGTCCCGGCTCTCCAGGGAGGCATCGCCGGCCCCGGCGACGCTGCCCGACCCCCGAGCGTCAGTCCAGCCCTGACGCGAAGGCGGGACCAGAGACCGCGCTGGGCTCAGCCGGACGCCAGCGGCATCCCATCGGTCGGCGCTCGGAGGTGGGCGCGATCGTCGGCCGCGGCTGCCTCGATCGACTCCGAGCGACCGCGGCCGGGCCCGAAGACGACCAGCACCGCCACCAGAGCCAGCAGGGGGATCTGGGCTAGGTACTCGTCGAGGCTGCGCCAGCTCAGCCAGAAGGCGGCCAGGGTCAGCACGGCCGCTCCGACCCGCCAGCGCGGGGAGAACACTCCCCATGACCAGATGGCCGCGATGGCGAGCCCGGTGACCACCAGCCAGACGATCCTCGGGGGCCCCGACCAGAAGTGGGCCAGGACCAGCTCCGACGGGCCCGAACCCAGGGGAAAGGTTCGAGCGCGCAGGCTGTTGTAGATCGCCGAGAGCGAGTCCGGGTAGCGGATCACGAGCGGCACCACGGCCACCAGGAGGGTGGCGCCAACTCCCAGAACCCGCTCGCGCCAGCGCCGGTCCTCCCAGCAGAGCAGAACGTACCCGGGCAGGAAGAACCAGGCGAGTTCATTGCTGCCCAGCGCCAGTCCCAGGCAGATGGCGGATACCCAGGGACGCCTGATGAAGACGACGCTCAGCGCCAGCAGCACGTAGGCCAGGGCCTCCGCGTTTCCGTTGGCGCCGAAATTCACGGCGGACCCATTCAGGAAATAGCTCAGCAGCAGCAGGCCGCCGGCCGCGGGCCAGAGCGGGCCGGCCACCACCATCAGCACCACCAGCAGAACCCCGATCGGCAGCAGCATCCAGATGGCCCTGGTCGGTGCCGGATCCCGGGCCACCGGGACCACTGCCAACGGGTCAAGGGGGGGCTTGCCGAGCGGAGAGAAGAGCCGCTGACCGCCGTGATCAGGGCTGTCGGCCGCGGCCAGGATCTGCGCCTGCGAGGGGTAGACCTTGACCGCCGCCAGCGGCCCCGCCCGGTAGGGGGTCGCCAGCAGGGGGGAGAGTCTCAGGCTGAGGAGGCAGGGGATCTCGTCCACCCGATAGGGATCGCCCCCGGATGAGATCGCCCGCGCCCCGCACACCGCCATGGCATTGGCATCGTCGATGAGCAGGTGGTTGTCCGCCACCGCGCGGCCGATGCTCAGGCCCACGACCACCATCGCCAGCAGTCCGAGCAGGGGACTCGACCAGAGCAGGCGGTGGGTTCGCAACCTCCTCAGCCATCCGGGCAGCGGTCGACGCAGGGCGAGCGCCACCAGCAAGCAAAAGCAGCCGAAGGCCAGGTACTGGATGACCAGGTTGGCGAGCAGCGCCGGCCGGCCGGGAACCCGCACGGCCAGCCACATCCAGTTGGAGAACTTGAAGGCCCCGTAGGCGAGGACCAGCAGCCCGATCCGGTCCGCCAGCTCCCCGCTGGGCTGCCAGACCGGTCTCATCCATCTCCCAAGGGCTCGTGCAGTCCTCAACGCTGCCATTTTGGGCACTGCCGCTGTCCGAGTGGGTCATGAACGGACGGGCACAACCCGGCAGCGGCGACCGAGTCTGGGATTGGCCCCGGCGATGACGATGTCGGCGGACCGGAAGTCCGACTGCACGACCTCCTGCCGCTCCCGTCGTGGCACCTCCAGGAGTCCTCGGGTCGCAGGCGGTGCGCAGCTCGTCCACCTGCGCCGTTCACCGATAGAATCCACAGCCGACCCGGAGAGAGGGCTTGGCATCTGCTG
>JAKAVU010000132.1 GCA_021817185.1 bacterium | reverse complement strand
GCTGCTGGCTGCTGCCGAGGATGGCCACCCCCTGGCCGGCCGCGAACAGGGGGTAGGTCGGCGCCAGCGACTGGATGATCGCGCACGCCGCCACCACCAGGTTCTGGGACCCCAGGACCCAGCGGGCCGCCACTCGCCTGCCCACGTAGCCGGCGCTCGCCTGGGTGAGGCCGCCGACCACCCCGATGAGCCCCACCGCCAGGCCGAGGGTGGCGTAGTTGAGATGGAAGGCGAGCAGGATCGCGGGGTAGGTGAGTGGCAGCAGCCCGGAGTACATGTGCTGGCCGGCATGGGAGGCGGCCACCAGTCCGAGCGCGCGCCGGCGCGGGACCGGGCGCGCAGCGACCCCTGATTCGGCAGCCATCGAGAACAGGATAGGGAGCGATCAGGCGCCGGAAGACCCGTTCGCCGGCCCATAGATGAAGCCGGCCAGGTGCTCGAACGAGCTGCCGGTGCCGCCGGCGGCAACCCCGCGCAGGTCCACGAAGGGTGGCACTGGCCCTACCAGCGCCCAGTTGGCCTCGGCCACCGTGTAATCGCCCTGGGCATCCACCCCCACCACGAAGGCCACATGCCCGTCCCCCGAGTCGGTGTAGACGGCTATCGCTCCGACCGTGGGGGTGCTGCCGACCGCGAAGCCAGCCTGGGCGGCGAGGCCGAGCCATTGGCCGGCGTTGCCGCCCAGCAGCCCGCTCGGGGTGTACCAGCCGATCCGGCGCCGGGTGGCCACGTACCAGGTGCACTGCCCGGTCGCGAAACCCTGATAGGCGTAGGGGTACGGCGTGGGATACCCGGTGCAGGCCGACGGGTCCATCGCCAATGCCCCGGGCTCCGGACCGCAGGGAACGGCCCACTCCGGGAAGTTCGCGCCACCGGAGAGGATGACTCGTCCGGCAGGGAGCATGAAGCCACCGGGGCTGGGCAGGAGCCCGGAGACCGCGGGCCACCCGGCCGCGGCTGCGCCGACCCCCAGAAGCCCGAGCAGGGAGAGGGTGACGAGCAACGGGATCGCGCATCCCGTGAGCGCCACCGCCGAGATCAATCTCGACGCCCTCATGTGGCCGCTCCCTGGTCCCCGGCCAGCGCATTCGTGGTCAGAGCCGGCAGCCATTCCGTGGGGGCGGCGCCCCGGAAGGCCGCGTGCTCGCCGCCAACCAGGACCAGGCCACATCCCGGCTCGCACGAACCCAGCATCTCGGCCTCCCGCGCGGAGAGCCCAAATGCCTTCCGCACCGCGGGGATCGCCACCGGCTCCTGGCGCAGCAGCAGCTTGGTGTGGCAGTTGCGGATCACCACATTCCCCACTGGTGACTCGAGGAAGTCCTCGACCACCTGGGAGACCACCACCAGGCCGGCCCCGAATTTGCGCAGCCGTCGCGTCAGCCGCTCCAGCGACTTGGCGGATCGCTCCGAACCCAGCAGCACCTCGGCCTCGTCCACAACCAGCAGATGGGCGATGCCGGCCCGCTGCTCCAGCTCCGACTCGAGGTAGACCAGAGCCAGTTGGACCAGCGCTGTCAGCAGGCGGTCGCGGTCATGGCGGAGCTCGCGGAGCGAGATCGCGGAGAAGTGGGTCCCGGCGAACTCTGCCCGGCCGTCGAAGAGGCCCTGCTCCACCCCGGTGGTCAGCCGCCGCAACCGGGTGGAGAGCGTGTTGGCGCCGGCGGCCGCGAGCGCGTCGACCAGGTGCTGGAGGCAGGCTTCCCCGTGAGCGTCACGGAGGACCGCCAGCAGCGCCCCTTCCATCTGCTCGAGGCTGGAGTCGTCGAGCGCGTCGCCGTCGGCGGACGCCAGCCGCTCCAGGATCGGGAGGACCTGGAATGCGCGCAGCTCCGCCGCCCTCTCGTCGGTCGTGTGCAGGGCCGGGCCCAGCGGGTTCAGGCCGCCCCCGGCGGTCCGGCCCAGCTCCGTGAACTCACCCCCCAACAGCCCTGCCAGCTCCCGATACTCGCCGGCCGGGTCGACGCACCGGAGCCTCACCCCCCGCAGGCATAGGCGGGCTGAGAGCAGCTTGGCAGTGAACGACTTGCCGGCGCCAGAGGTTCCCAGGACCACAACGTTGAAGTTCGGATTCTGGCGCGAGAACGGGTCCACAAACACCAGCTCTCTGGAGATCAGGCTTGGCCCCAGCAGGGCCCCGTCCGAGCCGGTCAGCCCGGCTCGGACGAAGGGGATGGCGGTCGCCAGGGCGCCCGCGGTCATATCCCTCCGCCACTCCATCGGATCAGCGCCGAGCGGGACGGTGGTGCGCCAGCCGTCGACCTGCCGATGGGTGGTGGGCGTGGTGGTGCAGCCGATCTCGGCCAGGGCGGATGAGACCCAGCTCCACCCCGACTCCAGCTCCTCCTCCGACTGGGCTTCCAGGGTCAGCGTGAGCCCGAGCCCGAAGAGGCGTTCCTCCTCCAGCAGCACCCGCTCCTCGAGTTCGAGCGCATCGCCGAGGGCTGAGCGCGTGCCCTGGTCGGGGCGCCGACCGCGCAGGTGGTCCACCTGGAGGCTGGTCTCGAAGCTCCGGATCCGCCGACGGAGATGGCTGAGGGTCGCCAGCTTGGGCATCGGATAGATGTGCTCGGCCAATCGCAGGCCGCATGGCGGGCTGACCAGCAGGGCCGCCAGCCACCCCATGCGCACGCGGCGGGGAAACCCTGACACGTGCAGGCTGCGGCAGATCCGGCGGTCGACCACCAGTCGATCTGGTTCCACGGTGACCCGGGACGGAGCCAGCCAGCTCCGGAAGTCTGCCGGCCAGCGGCCGCTGCGGCCACCACAGCACTCCTGGAGGAGCGCGAACCAGCTGCCCTGGTCGAGCCGTCGCCCGCGCAGCCCGATTCGCTCCAACCCGGCCAGGAGGGCGTCGCACCTTCGGTCCAGGTCCGTTTGCTCCCGGGAGGCCGTGGGTTGGCGATGCCACGGGTGGAGCGCGCGAGGAACCGGCCCGGGCCAGACGACCACCAGGTGGCGCTGGAGTTGCACCTGGTGGCGAGCCACCAAGTGGTCGGCGAAGCGGCGGTCGCACTCGGCGGGGGGCGGCTCCGCGCCGCCACCTGCCCGGGGCGCTCCAATGCCCCCGGCCAGGGGTCTGGACCACATGTAGATCGAGATTGGCGCCCCGAGGGAGGTGAGCAGCTGACGGTATCGGTGCCAGAGCCCCTCGCGACCTTCGTCGTCCTGAAGCAGGAAGTTGATGGGGTCGATCTCCAGCGCGGCGCGGAGGGCGCCCGAGACCAAGGTTGCGGTGTTGCCCTCCACACAGGCGACGTCGACGACGCTGGTCGTGTGCCGACCACCGGGGAGCGCTGCGAGCCTCACGGCCGGGTCCACGGCAGCGCGGAGCGGTGCCGGGCGTCGACCGGCGTGAACCGCGGTGAGTCGGGCACCCGGAAGAGTTCCGGATGGAGCAGCACCTTGGGTTGGATCTGGAAGCGGGCCCAGTCTCCCAAGAAGGCATCGAGCGCTCGTCCCTGGCACCGGCCAAATGCCAGGGCACTGGCCACCAGCAGCCACGGGGAGCCTGCCAAGAGAGCCTCGGCCGCCGCCAGGTGGGCTCGCAGCAGCACATAGACGGGCAGGGCGCCCGCCCCCATCCAGCCGAGCTGATGTCCGGTGAACAGCCCCCAGCGCGTCGGCATCGCTGAGATGGGCATCGGAACCTCTGTGGGCGCCATGGTCAACTACTGGTGTCCGCCCGGTCCGGGCGCAGAGGCGCCAGCCGACCGCGTCTCAGTGCGTTGAGATAGCTGGCATCGAGGTCGTGAACCAGGCGGCCCTGGGCCAGCGCATAGTTGCTGCCCAGCTGTCTCAGCCGCTCCTGGCCCGCTGCGGAGCGCAGATCGGCCCTCAGGGATGCCAACTCGCTGGGTTCGACCTTCAGGACCCTGGTCAGCTCCGGCCCGGCTTCCGGACGACTCACCAGCTGTCTGCCGATGAAGTGCTCACGGGACTCGTAGCCGTCAACCTGGGGCCAGCGCGCTTGCCCCGCCAGTTCTCCCTGTTCCAGGCGGGTGGCCTGGGCATGGTCGATCGGCCCTGGCAGCCCGGTGACCTCACGGAGCGAGGTCCCCACGTTGGCCCCGAAGCGAGCGACGCGCGGCCCGGCCTGGGTGCGGGCCATGAGGGCACCTCCCAGCAGCACGCCGGAGGAAGCCGAGGCCAGCCCCCGCAAACTGCGGTAGGTGGACATCTCCCCGTGGCTGATCCGCTTGGGCACCTCCAGCATCAGCCACACCGTCACGATCGCCAGCAGGCACTTGGCGAACTGGTTGCCGGGGTTGCCGCTGCCGACCGCCGCGAGCAGGCCGTGGGAGGTCGCGGCGCAGCCCGCGGTCGACCCTGCGGAGATGAAGGGGCACGAGGTGGCCGAGCCGACCGGGGCCAGCCCGGAGACGGTCGAGATGACCGCGACGAAGACGATGAAGATCAGGGTCTGGATCACCACCACCGCGGAGAGCTCGGCCAAGGTGCGCCAGTAGCGGTTGAACAGCCCGCGTCCGCCCGGCAGGGCCAGCATCACGAACGCCAGGCTGGAGCAGCCCGCGAGGATCGCCAGCACCAGATAGCGGGCCAGGTAGGTCATCGCCAGCCACAGCCCGAGCAGGGTGAGCACCGTGTAGGCGAGCATGCCCTGGATCCCGTCGGGCACGTCATAGCCATTGCGCCCGTGGGGGCCGACCCCGGCCCAGACGTCCGTGAAGGTGGGGACGGTCCCCCAGTAGATGTCGGCGTACCTGCAGTCGGAGGGACTCTGGCCGTTGCCCGCGATCGGCTCCCCCGGCAGCGGCAGCAGGTTCAGCTGCTGGGATCCCAGCTCCGGGTTGCCGCCACCTTCCAGGCAGGACTGGTTCTGGTTGTCGTTGACCTGGTTGTCGGTGTTCGTGCAGAGGGGCTGGCTGGGACTGGCGTCTCCCCGATCACAGTTGGCATCGTGGAGGGGGGGCCCGAAGAAGTTCTGGGAGCGGTCCAGAACCTCCTTGGTGAAGTCGGGGCTGTCGGCGGCGATGCAGTGCGACTGGGTGAAGTGGGGGTCCATCCACGGCTTGACGAGGACCTGCTGGCGCGGGGCGTTCCCCGGCGCGGAGATGTGAATTCCAGGGTGGGTGATGGGGCTGTCCTCGGGGCAGTAGGCCGTCATGTCGAGGATGGTCATCATGTCCAGCGGCTGGGAGGGGTGCGCGCCCATCCCCGAGAACGTCGCCCCCAAGAGCCCCTGGGAGAGCCAGGTCCCGGCGTCGATGGCCCGGCCCGCCAGGTGCAGCGGGAGGCCCGCGCCGATCACCGCGGCGGCGATCAGGCATGGGACTATCCCGGCCCTGAGGTTCAGCTCCTGGCCCGCCATGAAGAACGAGACCTGCAGGGCGAAGGCGAGGACGATCAGGGCCAGTGCCAAGGGGGTCAGGATCGAATTCAGGCGCTGCACCCAGGGGATGCAGCCGCCGGGGCCGCACTCGTGGGCGGGCTCGCCGAGCGAGCCATCGTAGTTGTCGACGGCCGGGTTCGATCCGACCAGGGTCGTGATCAGACTCCAGGGACCGGCGGTCACTGTGCCGTTGGCGGGGTCGATGTGGGAGGGGTCGGGGCTGCCGTCCAGGCTGCCCATGATCGCCACCGGCCCGGACACGAAGGCGTCCATCACGTAGCAGAAGGGATCGGTGATGCCGGGGCACTGCTGACTGGTGGTGCTGGTGCCGGCGACGCTGGTCGTGGGGGCCGGGGGGGTGGGTGACGGGGTCGACCTCGCTGCCGCGAGCTCCAGGTCGACTCCTCCCGCGCTTCGACTCAAGCCCGCCACGCCCAGCAGAACCAGCGGTATCAAAGAGGCGCTGACGACGAGGACGAGCCGCGCCCGAGCGGTCAGGGGGAGCTGGCGGAACAGCTGCTGGTGGTGCAGGCGGTGTTGCTCCCGGAGAGCCCCTCCACGAAGCTGAGGATGGCGCCCTCATTGACCAGCAGCAGCACTCCCAACAGGACGGTCACCAAGCCCTGGATCGCAGCCGCCCGCCGCTGACTGTTGTCCAGAGAGGTCATGTAGCGAATCGCCGCGAAGCTGAGGCAGAGGACCGCGACCGCGCCCAGCGCCAGCGTGGTGACGGTGTGGATGAGATTGTCCAGGCCGGCGGTGAACGATGCCAGGATCAGCAAGGTGGGGCCTCCAGAGGAGTCTTGACAGGTTCGCCAACTTCGTCCTCCCAAGCGAGCCTGGGAGTCCTAGGGCCCGGCTGGAGGTTGCGGCAACCCCGGACCTCAAGGGGCCGGCCGGCCGCGGGGGTGGGGACGCTGCCCGGCGCCAGCGGCAGGGCCACCAGCTGGCGCAGGGTCCGATCCCGATACCAGCGCCGCTGCCTGATCACCGCCGGGTGGCCGCTGCCGCGCAGGATCAGGGCTCGGTCTTCCGGCAGGCGCCGGATCGCATCGGGCGCCATGAGCGGGTGGGAGCTCACCGGCTCGTCGGCGCGGTCCGGCTCGCGCCGGTGCAGGGTGGCCATCCCCGCCAGCCGGCTGGTGCTCTCCAGAAGGTCGTTCTCGGAGATCCCCGCCAGCAGCAGCTTGGTCCGGCAGTTCGCCCACAGCAACGAGGCTGTCTCCGGTCCGTAGGTTCCCCGGATCGAGCTGAGGTCCTGCCCCATCAGCATCATCCGGACCCCCTGGGAACGGCCCAGCTGCACCAGCGCCGGCAGTTCAGGCAGCAGGGTCAGCTGGGCAAACTCGTCGAGCACGAAGAGGACCGGGACTGGGGGCGGCGCCGAGTAGATCGCGCGCCAGCAGGACGCCAGCAGGGCGCTCACCAGACCCCGAAGAAGCGGGGCGTCGTGGGGCGTCACCACGCAGTAGAGGGACTTGAGCTCGCCCTTGACCAGGTCGCCCACCTCGAAGGTGCTGCTCGAGGTCGCCTCCGCCACCAGCTCGGTTGCGTAGGGGGCGAGCTTGGCCACCAGGGTCGCCACGACCCCCATGGCGGTGCGATCGCCACCGCTGGTGGCGCCCTGGACCAGGCGCCGGGCGACCGGGTGGGTGAGCTCTCCCGCGATCTCCTCGGCGGGAACCAGCTGCAGGATTCCCAACAGGTCGCCCACGTCCATCCCGGTCACCGCCCCCTCGATCAACAGCCCCTGGAGCAGCTGAAGCGCAAGGTCATGCCAGAACGGCTCCTTGTCGGGTGGCCGGCCCATCAGCAATCCCGCCGTGCGCAGGGCGTCTTCCGAGCTGTGGACCGAGCTGACCGGGCTCCAGCTGTCCGAGGGCGACATCAGGGGCGCGAAGATCGCCGTCCGCCCCAGCCGCCGCCGGGCGGCCAGGGTGGCGCGCACCAGCTCCCCCTTGGGGTCGGTGACCACCACCGCCCCCTGCCACTCCAGGATCGCCGGGATGGCCAGCCCGCTCGACTTCCCGGACCCGGTCGGCCCCAGGACCAGCAGGTGATCCTCCACAGGCAGGCGCACCGGCACCAGGCGGTGGGTTCCCAGGCGGACCCGGGCCGAGCCACGGCCACCGCGGAAGGGGCGCAGGTCCCGTCGGCCGGCGCGTCGGGCTGAGCCCAGCAGTCCGGGCCGCAGCGGGCTTCGCCACTTCAGCCGGGCGAGCATCACCAGCAGGCAAGCCACCGCCAGCGCCAGCCCGACCGCTGCGTACCCTGACCAGGCTCGCCAGATGGTCGGGCCCATCCCGGCCCCCATGCCGGCGCCCTCCCCACGGAGCTGCTCCAGCGAGCGGATGGCGAGGATGGCCAGGCCCAGGCCCACCAGGGCCCCGGACCCTCCCGCTCCTGGCTGCCACCCGGATGCGCCTTGCTTTCCCACTATCAATGAATGGGTCCGCCCACCGCCAGGAGCTGGTGGCGGGGCTCGCGACACCGCTCAACAGGCCGGTTGCCCTTGTGTTACAGGCCATTGCCGGACCGGTGCAGGAACTTGCACTCAGCGACGTCTGCCAAATCTAGACTGGGGTTC
>JAKAVU010000131.1 GCA_021817185.1 bacterium | reverse complement strand
CCCCGGGAGATCGTGGAGATCTCCTACCCCGAGGGCGTTCAAGCCGCCTACGAGCGTCACGTCCTGGCCGGACTGGACCTGGCGCAGGTTCGGTCCGCCCACCCCCGGGTGCTGGTCGACTTCGCGTTCGGCTCCGCCTCCCTGGTCCTGCCGCGGCTGCTGCACCAAGCGGGGGTCCAGACCATCTCCCTGCGGTCCGGCTTCGACGAAGAGGCCAACTCCTCGCCGGTCCCTCGCGACCAGGAGGAGGAATTGCGCCAGGCAGCGAGCATCACCCGCACGGTCACCGCCACCTTGGGAGTGCGAATCGACCCTCCCGGGCAGAGGCTCTTTCTGGTGGACGATGAGGGCCAGGCACTGGACCACGACGAGGCGGCGTGCCTGCTCGCGCTGCTGGCCCTCAGAGCCGAACCCGGCGGGGTGGTGGTGGCTCCCGTGTCGGCCAGCTGGCGGCTCCAGGAGGTCGTGGAGGCTCAGGGCGGGCGTCTTCACCGCACGCGCGCCGACGTCGGGGCGGTGGTGCGGGCTGCGGAGCGGCAGTCGGCGGTGCTGGGGGTGGATGGGCTGGGAGGTTTCGTCTGGCCCGCGCATCTGGCCGCCTACGACGCTCTCTATACGGTCATGAACACCCTACGGCTGGTGGTCGAGGACGGCTCCACAGTGGCCCAGCTCCGCCGCCGCCTCCCGTCGGGTGCCCTCCTTGAGGACGAGGTCTTCTGTCCCTGGGAGGTGAAGGGAGAGGTGATGCGGCTGCTGGTGGAGGCGCATCGCGGTGAGACGGTCGACCTCACGGACGGCATCAAGGTCGGATTCGAGGGAGGCTGGGTGCTGGTTCTGCCGGATCCAGACGCCCCCCGGTACCGCGTCCTGGCCTCGGGGCGTTCCCGAGAGGCTTGCCGGGACGCCCTCGGCAGCTCTGGCCGGGAGGTGCAGGCATGGGTGGCCCGGGCGCTGGAGAAGGCGGGGTAGCCCTTGGGTCCTTCAGCGGACGCTGGTCGGCGATTGGCCCCAGCCTGGGGCGATCGGCCATAGCCCATCCGGTACCTCCGGCCGTCCAACAGGTGGGAAGTCCGGAGGCCCACCGCAGCGGCGGTACCGGCTGGCTGCGAGCAGCGGTGCTGGGGGCGGACGACGGAATCGTCTCCACCGCAAGCCTGATGTTGGGGGTCGCAACCGCCAGCGCCGGGTCCGCGCAGGTGCTCGCGGCGGGGATCGCCGGCCTGGTCGCCGGAGCGATGTCCATGGCGGCGGGTGAGTACGTGTCGGTCTCCACGCAGCGGGACGCTGAGCGCGCCGATCTGGGGCGCGAGCGTGTCGAGCTCCGGACCGACCCCGAGGGCGAGCTGGCAGAGTTGGCGGCGATCTACGTCCAGCGCGGTGTCGAACCGGAGCTCGCGACCGAGGTGGCAAGGCAGCTCATGAGCCACGACGCCCTGGCCGCCCACGCCCGTGATGAGCTCGGCATCACAGAGCAGGGTCGGGCGCGGCCAGTCCAGGCGGCCACGTCCTCGGCAGCGGCCTTCGCGGGTGGGGCGGTCCTCCCGGTCCTGGCCGCACTCCTGAGCCCCCATGCTCTGCGCGCAGTCGTGCTCGCCGCGGTGGCTTTGGTGGCCCTTGGGGTGCTGGGGGCGCTGGGGGCGATCGCCGGAGGCGCCGGATGGCGGCAGGGGGCGGTCAGGGTGCTGGTGGGCGGGTCGCTGGCCATGGCGGTGACCGCCGGCATAGGGCACCTGGTGGGGGCCGCCGGGCTATGAGAGTTCAGTCCACCCCGAGGTCGAAGGCGGCGCTTATCTCCTCAGGACGGTACCGGCGCATGGCCAGGTGGGTGCTGGTGGCCGCGATGCCATCCATGTCCGCGAGCCGGTCGTGGACCAGCGCTGCCAACTCCTCGAGGTCCGAGACCGCGAGCTTGGCGATGAAGTCGACCTCGCCGGTGGTGGTGTAGACCTCGACCACCCCCGGGCACGCCGCCAGCCTCGGCCCCAGGGACCCGAGATGCTCGCGCTCGGCGTTGATGAGAAGGAAGGCGGTGATCATGGGTGCTCTCTCCAGTTGGCGCGCTTCGCTGAAGCTACCACACCGTCACGGTATACTCGCTGGCCGGGCGGGAGTAGCTCAGTTGGTAGAGCGTCTGCTTCCCAAGCAGAAGGTCGCGGGTTCGAGACCCGTCTCCCGCTCCAGTTTGCCACTTTGAGATTAATAACAGCATCTGCTGTCCCCTTTTGAGGCGCTTAGAGACACCCAAGACTGACCCAAAATCTAACCCACGCAGATGCTGATCAACAGGTGCATCGCTCCAAAAACCGCTATCCTACACGGCATGGCTCCGGTCGAGCGAGCAGTTGGCAGCCGGCCAAAGATGGCGGCGGCAGTGAACCTGGCCCAGGTCGACTCTCTGGTGTCCGACTACCTCACCTCCTGCCGTGCTCGCGGACTATCGGCCAGGACGCTGGACAATGCCTACGGCTTCGCCTTGGAGCGGGTGTTTCTCCCGTGGTGCAAGCGGGAAGGCATACGTACCACTGCGGACCTGAGCCAGCTGGTGCTGGACCGGTTCACAACCGACCTTCTGTCGCGCCAGAGCGAGCGGGGCCGCCCCCTCTCGAAGGCCAGCGTCCACAGCTACGTGCGGCCGGTGCGGCAGATGCTTCACTGGGCGGAGAGTATCGGCGAGCCCGTGACCGGACGGCCGCAGCTTCCCAAACAGCCCCGCCGGGAGAAGGAGGTCCTCAGCCGACATGAGATCGATCGGCTCGAGGACGCGGCGCGGACCGAGCGCGACAAGGTGATCATCCGCCTCTTCGCCGACTGTGGCCTTCGGCTCTCGGAGCTCACCGGCCTCAGCGCCGGGGACATCCGGAGGACGGCCAACCGCAGCTACCTGAGGGTCCACGGCAAGGGGGACCGAGAGCGACTGGTTCCGGTGCTCCCGGACCTGGCTCGTAGGCTGGACCGCCTCGGCCGGGCTCAAGGTGGGGATCGGGAAGGCACCCGTCTGTTCACCTCGAGCAGGCGGGGGTCTGGCGGAGAGTACGGACCCCTGACCGAGTCGGGGGTCGCCCAGATGGTGAGCGCTGTGGCTCGGGAGGCGCAGCTGGGCAAGGCAGTCCATCCACACCTGCTGCGGCACTCCTGGATGACGGAGATGCTGCGGAAGGGGATGAATCCCATCCAGCTGGCAGCGATCGCCGGGGCCTCCGAGAAGGTGATTGCCGAGCACTACGCTCACCTCAGCCACGACGACGCCTACGAAGCCGTGGCTAGAGCTCTCCTCGGGTCTCGGTAGGCAGTAGCGCCGGATCGGCAACTTACGACGGCGGGAGATGGCAACAGCGCGACGCCATGCTCTCGGAGGACCTAGTGGAAAGGGTCCGAGTCGGGTTGCCCATCGCGGATCACGTCGCGCCGACGGCGCCCATCCAGAGTCGCGATATAGATCGGAGGCTCCCATGGGGACATCAGGGCAGCACTTGAGACCGGAGGAACTCGCGCCCGTGGTCAACCCGGAAGCGTGTCCCTTGCGCACGTATGGAGTGTGAGTAGCGCGGGCGCCATCACTGAGCTACCGGGCCGGACGGCTGTCCCCCGATAACGCCTGGCGGTCGGATCACCCAGCGACACAGCGCAGCCATCTGGCGTCGGGTAGGTCTCGTCTTCTTGCCGACCACGAGGGCGTGATCGGGCTCCTCGGGGACAGGATCACGAATGACTTGCTGTTCGAGTTCCGACAACTCTGCGATGTCCAGTGCGACCAGGCCATACCCGTCATAGTGCGCGAGCACCTCAATCGGGTCGCGGCCTGATCGGGCCAAGATGACAGACATAGATCCGTCAACACTGCTGTCCTGGAATGCGGCACTTTGCGGCCTCGTCTCAGCAAGGGACTTGGGGAAGAACGGCGGCGCAATGCGGCGCCAAACAACCTGGTCTGGAGGCAGCTCGTCAGGCGGCAGATCGGCACTCCCGCCTCCCACTGATCAACCCAGGTTAGCCACCAGCGGCCAAATCTCGGCGACTCTGGGATCGTCGAGCGACTGCAGATCCATCTCTCGAATCTCCCCGTTTACATCGATCAGGATTCCGACGGAGCCATCCGGGAGGAACTCAAGCTCCACCTCATCATGGTCGCCACCCCAAACGAACTCGACGCCTCCCGGTGCTGTAGGCACCACCGTGGGCGCCGGGAGGGTCACACCCCAGTCCAGGACGAAGTCTGTGGCCCTGTGTATCGAGACCTCGCTGACAGGGAGAGCATCATAAGAGTTCCAGCCGCGCCCGAGGCTCCGCAACGACTGCACGGCTAGGAACCAGGTGTCGGCAAGAGTTGGCACCGCCAAGGCTCCAGGGTCTGCTTCCGTTCCGGGACGGTCCAACCCGACCGGCCGCGTCGGACTCATGGTTGCGCTGGGCGACCATCCCATCGTGGGGGAGACAGCGTAACTACTCATCGGGTGCTACCTCTTCACTTCTTAGTCCCCAGTGAGAATGCATCTGTGGAGTGGTGATCGATCTGAAACCGTTCACGATCAACCAGTGGGCCAAGTCCAGAACGGCCTGCGCCCCGTCCGCGCTCTGATCGGGCGGCGCGCCACGAGCGAACAACTGCAGCAGGTAGCCGTCCTCCGGAGAAGATTCGGCGATTCGCTGTACAGCGCCGCGAGCTGCTAATACGTGAAGACTCCCCACCGGCTCCTGACTGAGTGGTGGAATCATGGGGTACTGGGCCTGCAACTGAATGGACGTCGGAGCCGGCAGGAACCCATCGGTGGTTCTGCCCGCCCATGGCGAGAAAAGCTGCTCAAGCCCGGCTGGCTCCGGCAGGGAGGAGAGGGGGATGGGGTTGATGTACGTCAGTTCGACCTGGCTACACAGTGGAACTGGCTGTTCGAGGGCCCGGCACAACTCGATGATGTCAGCAAGAAGGCTCCGGAAGTCCGGCACCAGGGCCGCATACCGCGGATACGACTGATCGTCGGCTGTCCGTCTCCAGTTGAGAACTAGTCGATCCGACTGAAGCTGAATCACACGATCTCGCGTTCGGGACAAAAACCACATCCGCAAGTTCGGGGTCGCAGGCCCTAGCTGGAGCGCCCAAGACTGGCCCCCTGAGAGCTGTAAGCCCGGAGGCGGGAGCGGAGGGAGAGGAGGCTTGTCCTCGGCGAGCGGGTAACTGTCCTTCCACTTCTGCCAGAGGCCAGCAAGCTCCGCCACGGGCACGACCAACCGTGGCGAAAAGTACACTGCCATCGCCACCTCGGCGACGGGCGGTCGCTCGAAGAAAGGACCCCTTCGGAGATCGGGCTCGCTCCCTATGGTGCCCAGGATCACGTCCTCAGTGTACGACAGGGGGTGAGTTGCCCTGCTGTCCCTAAGTTGTCCGGCACACGGTCCAAGGGGCGCCGCGGCGGCGAGGGCACGACCGAACTCGCAGTGGAACGCCCCGACGGCCTGGGGGCCACTGCTCGTCGAACTCGAAGTTCTACTCCAACAGGGTGGCACAGCTTTCCAAGTCCACCGGGCTCCGGCGTGCGGAGTCCTTGCCGCGCTGGTCCGGACCAGATAAGCTGCACCTGTGGCGAGGTACTCCCTGGACCGAGACAGCTCCGAGCCGCTGTACCAGCAGCTGGCGGCTGCCCTCCGGCGGGAGATTGAGGAGGGCCGGCTGCCCCCCGGGGTGGCCTTCCCGTCGGAGCGCAAGCTCATGGCCCGGTATCACGTCACCCGGGCCACGGTGCGCAGCGCCCTGGGGGTGCTGAAGCAGGAGGGGAGGGTGGAGTCCGAGCACGGCTCGGGGAGCTTCGTCCGGGATCCCAAGGCCGAGCGCCGGCGGGTGGAGGCCAGGGCGGTGGGCACCGCCCGCCCACGGGCGGGGTCGGTGGAGGAGCCGGATGCTGAGCTGTCCTCCGAGCGGGCCCTCAAGATCCAGGGGCTCGTGAGAAACCTCACCCGGAGGATTCCGGTCACCCCGTGGGTGGCGGAGCTGCTCCAGCTGGCCCCGGGCACGGTGGTGCTGGTCCAGGAGGGGACCGGGATCGATGTCACCGGGGCGCCAATCCTGGCCCGGGTTTGGCTGCACCCAGATGCGGAGGACAAGGCCGGGATCCGCGAGGAGGAGCTGAGCGAATTCTGGCTGCCGGACCTCCTCAAACTCAAGGGGCTGCCCGGGGACGATGGAGAGGACGTGGTGGAGGCATCCATGCCCATCCCTCACCTGAAGGCGCTGCTGGCGCTGCCGGACGGGGTGCCAGTGCTACAGCTGTACCGGGTGATGCGGGAGCACGAGCAGGTGGTGGCAGTGATCGAAAGCCACCTGCGAGGCGACGTGACGGCCCTGGTCTTTCCCAGGGTGCCCGAAGGGTTCTGAGAACCCTTACCTGACCCCCGGCGCCGTGGGGGCGATCTCCTCATACGCACCTCCCCGCAGCCTTGGAAAGTGGTCCGCGCAACCGCTTGACTTCCTTGGCGGACCTGCTATTCTGGAGCGGTCCACCTGGGCCGGAGTACCGGCTAGCACAGGGGGTGAGAGATCTCAAAGGAGCTTCAGAGATCACGGAGTGGGGATGAGGCGTAGCAACAGGGAAGTAGATGGGGGAAACGGTCTCCTCCAGGAGGTGAGCCGTCGATTCAAGGAGGTACGCGAGGCCACCTCGATGGAGCGGGCGGCTGGCCCGCCCAGCTGGCCTCGGCTGCTGGTAGTGGTCGACGAGGTGGCGGAGCTCACCTGCCGCGACCTAGGCGACGACCGGGCCGCCCGCGCCGCCCAGCAGGCGGCCAGCGGGCGGCCCGGGGAGATCGCCAGGCTGGGGAGGTCGGTGGGAGTCCACCTCGTCTGCTGCACCCAAAGACCAGATGCCGAGGCGGTGCCGGGGCAGCTGAAGGCCAATCTCCAGGGCACCGTGGCCTTCTGGGTCCGAGCCGCCGTGAACAGCTACATCCTCCTGGACAGCGACAGAGCCGCCCTGCTGCCGCCGCATCCCGGAAGGGCGATCTGGCAGGAGGAGACCATGGAGGAGTTCCAGGTGGTGGACTGCTCCCTGGAGGAGAGCCGCCAGCTGCTGCTCGCCAGGTGGTCCGGCAGAGCCTCCCCCCCACCACGAGTGCCTGTCTCACAGTGGATGCTCCTATAGGTTGTCAAGCTCAGGGACGAGATCAGCGGCAGCAACGGGATCGTCGCCGCGGAGGCGCCGGGAGTTGCCATCATGCAGTCACCGCGAGGGCTGCCGGCGCGAGCAGTTCTCGGTACACCTCTCGAGCCAGGTAGCGCTTCAAGCAGCGGATGATCTCTCGCTTGGAGTGCCCCTCCTGGGTGCGACGTGCCAGGTAAGCCTGGGTCCGGTCATCCGTGGCTAGACGGACTATGGTGATCCGCCAGAGAGCGTTGTTGGCGGCACGATCGCCGCCGCGGTTGAGCCGGTGACGGGTCGTCTTGCCAGATGAGGCTGGGACAGGAGAGACTCCACAAAGGCTGGCAAAGGACGCCTCAGAACGCAGTCGCGCGGGGTTGTCGCCAGCGGCTACCAGAAGCGCGCCAGCTACGTCTGGGCCAACGCCCTTCACCTGGCACAGGGATGGGGCGGCCATGATGGTGAGTCGGCGCAGCTCATCATCCAGGACCTCGATCTCGCTGCTCAGGGCCTGACAGCGGCCGGCCAGGCTGCGGAGAGCCAGCTTATTGGCGGCGGTGGAGGTGGTTACCGATCCCTGGCGAAATGCGGCTGCGTGGATGATCAATTTGGGCAGCGATAGGGTCCGCAGTTCCTCCCGCAATGGCGCTGGAGCGGAGACCAAGAGTCCCTTCATCTGGTTGGTCGCCTGGGTCCTTGCCTTGAGGGCAGAGCGGCGGGCGACTCGAAGTGCCTTGATCATTCCCACCGCTTCAGTGTCAGTTTTGGCCGCACAGTGTGCTTCGCCGGCAAGCACCGCCCTGGCAGCCGCTTCAGCGTCGATCGGGTCCGACTTGCCTC
>JAKAVU010000130.1 GCA_021817185.1 bacterium | reverse complement strand
CGGTTTCCGGCGGCGTCTGCCGAGCCCATCTTGGACCCTGAGACGAGCTGATCTGACACCTATGCCGGTGTGGAGCGGGCTCCGAGTCGAGCATTGGAAGTGGTCATTGGTCCGGCGAGCCTCACCTGAGCTGGCTGATTCATCCGCGAGCAGAGTGGCTGATGGGGGCCTACGACCCCCGGTCCCCGAGCTCACCCAGGTTGAAAGCTGGTGAGTCGGCCATTCGTGCAGGTGTACGCGTAGGTGGCTCCGCCGACGGTCACGTGCCCTACGGCTTGCCGGGCGGCCAGCGAGCCTCCGCTGCTCGTCGTCCCGCTTCGGCCGCTGGCTGACCCGAAAAGATCCCACATCGGAACACTGCTCTGCACGCCTCCAGGAACGCACTCGACGACTGGCCCGCTGATGGACAGGGCACTGAGAGGGACGAGACCGGCGGAGAGCAGCAGCCCTGCCCCGACCAGCAGGTGCCTCCCGCCCAAGGGCTGGTGGTCAGCGAGGCGCAGGCGAATCAGCAAGGTGGCGACGGCAGCCAGGAGAAGGCCCAGCCCGATCGAGAACATGGTGAGGAATCCCCACAAGAAAAGCAGGGCCGCCAGCACCGTCAACCAGGGGCGCAGCCCATTGGTGTCGCGGGCGGCGACATACGCGCCAACCACGGTCAGCACTCCGCAGAAGACGGCGACGGCCACCACTGGGACCGGCATGGCGTAATTCGGTTCCCCCCTCTCCTGGGCGATCACGAGTACGGTGCGTGCGGCGAAGGCGACGGCCAACAGCCCGAGCGCCACCGAGATGAGGCGATAGGGCCGATGCCGGGTCCGTTCGCCGGCCGCCACTACGACTGCCTCATGGCTGGGGATGCCAACAGCTGCCCACGTCACCCTGGCGCCGCGCGCGGCGCGCAGGCAACTCCGCTCGCAGCCCCTCCCCGCTCGGTCGCTCGGGCCGGTCGCACTGGTTGACGCTGCGGGAAGCACCGCTTGCCAGGGGCTCGCATCCCGTCATGGACGCGATGGTACGCCGCCCACGGCGCAGCCGAAGTTGGTTCGCGCCAGGCTTGGGTTATGCGCTTTTTGGAGCGTACCAGATAAACTGGAGCAGCTGTGAGACCCACCCTGGAACGCGACAGTCCCGTGCCACTGTATCAGCAGTTGGCAGATCACCTGCGCCGGGACATAGCTGAAGGGCGCCTGCCTGCGGGCGTGGCCTTCCCGTCAGAGCGCAAGCTGATGGCCCGGTACCAGGTCACCAGGACCACCGTGCGGAGCGCCATCGGCCTCCTGAAGCAGGAGGGGATGGTCGTCGCCGAACACGGCGCCGGCAGCTTCGTGCGGGACCCCAAGGCGGACCGGCGACTGGTCGACGCGACGGAGGTGGGCTCGTCCCTCTTGTCGGCCGCCGCTGACGTGGATCGGACCGGATCTGGTCCCGTGAGGTCATTCCGGCTGAGCGCGCCCGTCGAGCCGGCACCGCGTCGGTTGCCCGCGACTACCTGGATATCGAGTCTGCTCCAGGTGGAGGTGGGGACGTCGGTTCTGATGCAGGAGTCGCTGGGATACGGGGCCCAGGGCATACCCTCGCTCCGTCGTGCTTGGCTTCACCCCAGGGTCGAGCAGGACCTGGACTTGACGGAGTCGGAGCTGAACGGTCGGTGGCTTCCGGATCTGCTCGCCCGCCGGGGGGTGTCGGCAGTGGCCGGTGAGGACGTCGTGGAGGCGCTGATGCCGGCGCCCGACCTGAAGCAGGTCTTGGCCGTGCCGGACGGGGTCCCGGTGATTCAGCTGTACCGGGTCATGAAGCAGGAAGCCCAGGTGGTGGCGGTGATCGAGGTCCACCTGCCGGCCGACCTGACAGCCCTGGTCTTCCGCCGACCTCCGCTCGCCATCTGAGAAGAGGCCGAGAGGGCCCGCTCCACCCAAGGGGACGCCCATTCCGAGGGGTGTGCCGAGGTCGGTCGCCGAGGGCTGGCCATGAGGGCGACCGGAGGTTGGCGCACCCCTTGACGCCGCATGTGGTCGTGATATAATGGACCGTACCACGTGGCGCGGTGCAGCGACTCAACAGGAGACGAGAGATGGCGGATACCGGGCGAAGCTCTACCGAACTGGCCACCCCAACATGCCCCATGGAGCCGAGTTGGGAAGCTGCCCGACCGATGTGGTCCTGGCCCGCGGGCTGGGTGGTCGAGGTGGTGGAGATCACCCGCCCTGCCCCGCGCGCGGACCAGGCCACCCGCGCCGCCAGTGAGGCGGAGAGCGGGTGGCCTGATGCATGCGACGGGGTGGAGAGGGCGGCACCGGCCCATCTCGGCCGCTTCACCAAGAGGGCGAGAGCCGCATCCGGCTTCGGGCAGCGGCCAACCCCAGTCGAGCTCAGCGGGAGCTGGTGTGGTCCAGCCCTCGTGAGCAGGGCGAACCTGCCAGACAGAATGGCGGTCGGCCGGGTGTCGGCGCCGCGCGGCAGGTGCCGTTCCATCGGCCCAATGCCACCAGGAGTGCTTGTAACACCCTGGTGGCAAAGTACATGGGCTCCAGATCAGGACGAGATCGAATGAGGGTGGTTCATCTCCTCACCTCTGGAGTGGACACGATCCACGCCTCCGCGCCGGGTGCGCTGCGCCCCGGCCTGCGCCAGGAATTGGGCGAACTCCGGGGTCAAACCGGTGCTGACGGCTCAGTGGTCGACCTCGGCGACAACCCCGAGGGCTTCATCCTCAAGCCCCACGGGTGGAGGGGCTACCCGATCTGGCTGCGGTCGGCGCGGATCGAGCTGATGCTGCGCGCCGTCGATCCCTTCCCGCCGGTCTTCGTGCAGTGGCACTCGCCCTTCATTCACGCCTGCGGGGTTGAGACCGCCGTCGCCATGGTGGAGGGTTGGCTGGACGAGGCAGTGATGGACGTGAGGGGCCCACTCCGGGTGTTGAGACTCGACCTGTACTGCGACTTCCAGGTCTGGATCCCGACAGCACGGGACCTCTCTGACTTCAGATGGCAGGCCACTCGCCGCCGCGTCTTCAAAGTTCCCCGTCAGGCGCAGCTCAGCGGCCGAAGCTTCTCCGGCTTCACCTTCGGGAAGGGCGACGTGGTCTGCCGGATCTACGACAAGTCGCTGGAGATGGCGGGCAGGGACCAGCACTGGCAGGAGGAGATCTGGCGGGGCCGCGATCCCGAGCAGCCCGTCTGGCGGGTTGAGTGTCAGTTCCGCCGCCGAGCGCTGCGAGCGTTCGGGCTGGAGACCCTCGAGCAGGCGCTCTGGTCACGCCAACGGCTGTGGGAGTACGGGATGGGGTGGATCTCGCTCCGCCGCCCGGGGAAGGACAGCAACCGTTCCCGGTGGCACCAGGACCCGGTCTGGGCCGAGCTCCGCCAGGTCGAGCTCGGGTCGCCGTCCTCGCCACTGGTGCGGCAGCGGGTCCGGGCAGCCGCGCAGGACCGGTTGGTGCGGGGCTTCATCGGCTATGCGAGTGCCCTCGGCGCGCTCTCCACCGAGGCGCCCTCCTTCAGGGCCAGAGCGGGTCGCGCTATTCTCACCAAACGTACGGGTCGTGACTCTCAGGAGTCAGACTCAAGGCCAACGGCTCGCGCTCCAAGAGATCAGACGTGCCTGCGTCTAGCCTGCTCGGCACTCCCGCCAGCTGATACTTGGAGGGTGCATAGCGGTCACGGCGCAAACGACCAGGGGCGCGGGGCGCTCCGGGGGGAGTCGCATACTCATGCCTGATCGGCCGAATTCCCAGATCGATGCGCTCGGAGAGCGACTACGTCGTGGAAGTCGCGAGCCGGACTGCATCCGGGAACTGGACAGATACCGCCGGTCGTTCGTGCCGGCCTACGAAGCGGTCATGGCAAGGATTCGAAGCGAGTTGGGCTTGGCTCCGACGGGTCGTCCCGGCAAGTCAACTGCCTCGATAGTCTCGAAGCTGGCTCGGGGATCCATGCGCCTATCGCAGATGCAGGACATCGCGGGCTGCAGGATTATTGCCGTTGACCGCACGGACCAAGACAGGTTGGTGGCAGCCTTGTCTCAGCTGCTTCCAGATGCGCGGGTTCTTGATCTCCGAGTCAGGCCGAGCCACGGGTACCGTGCCGTACATGTCGTTCCGATGATCGATGGGTACCGGGTGGAGGTGCAGGTAAGGACGAACCTCCAACACTGGTGGGCAGAGCTGTCGGAAACGCTCGCGCTTGGCCACGGAGCGCCGGAACTCAAGTACGGGGGCGACGTTCCTGGGCACCCGGGAACGCGAGATCGGTTACTTTTGCTCAGCGACGTGATAGCTGCATTTGAAGAGTCCCCGGATGACCTCCATCCCATGTCACGGTTGGTCACCGCGCTAGGGATCGGCCTCGCCGGGTATACCATGGTGAGCGAATTGAAGGGGCAGCAGCCATGAGCCTGTTCGTGGTCGTCTACGATCGGGAGGCGGGACGGTTGGTCGACCTGCGCCAGTTCAGCCCGTCTCGAGGTGAGGCCGCCATGAAGGCCAGGCTTGAACTGGAGCTAGGAGCTTCTCCGAGCACTGAGGTCGTGATCTTGGAGGCCGCGTCTGAAGGTCAGCTGCGCAGCACCCACGCTCGCTACTTCGGGGACGAGGCTGTAGATGCCTTGGCCAGAGAGGCGAAGTCCCGGCTGCTTCCTCAGCGTGTCTAGTCGAGGGTTCTGGTTGCGTCGCCGGAGTTGAACAGCCGGCGGAGGTTCGGGCCCCAAACGCAGAGGCAGGCGCCCATGGTCAGCTCCAGGCTCAGTCACCAGTCGGCGAACTCGGACATCTCCCTACCTTCGGCATCGACCATGACCTTCCAGACTTCCCGGGACAGCGCCTCGGCGACGGCAACCGCGACGGCAACGTGAGCGGATCTAGCTGAACAGAGGCAGCCAGTAGCGGACGCACGAGGTCAGATTTGTGATCCGGGTGAACGTCGGCGGACGCAGACGAACATCAGTGCGAGAGCTTGAAAACCGCTGAGGCGGCAACGCTTCCGAGGGTTCGAATCCCTCTCCCTCCACCATCAGGGCGGCTGTGTCCAATTGGGAGGTGGAAAGCGGAAATTGAGTTCAAAACCAGCCGGCCACCTCCCGATTGGACACAGGGGCATCAGGGAGCTTGTTCGAACCGCTCCGTTCGAACTCGGCCGGATCCGCCAACCGCCTGGGTCCGGGCGCGTTGGCGAGGTAGGCGCGCCAATATCGCACGCTCCGCGTGGGGTGTGTCGGCGATCGGGGGGTGGAAGGTGACGCTCCCGCTCGTGACGCTGCTGCTCGTGGACAGGCTGATCGAGAGCGGGCCAGTCGAGCGGTCCGATGACCGGATCTGCCCCCCATCGGCGGGCCTCGGTCGATCGCTGCAAGCCCATGATGAAAAGTAGTGCCCACCAGCGAGCAATCCCCGAAGGCGTCCAGCGGACCGCCCGCTACATCTGAGAGCTGCCGGCCGAAAGGCTCAAGGTACGGGGCGATCCACTTCTCGACCCCACTGAGGCGTGGCTAAACTCCAGAGTGAAGACTCGCGATAACCAGACCGAGTACGAGCTGCGTATCTAGACTGAAGGAGTTTCCGAGATGCATGAGATCAGGTGCCCACACTGCGGGAAGACGTTCAATATCGATGAGGCTGGATACGCGGAGATCCTTCGTCAGGTTCACGATGAGGCCTTTGATAGAGCGCTCCACGAGCGACTCACAATCGCAGAGCAGGAGAAGTTGACTGCTGTCGAACTCGCTGAGACCAGGCTCGCGAGTGAAATGGAGAAGAAGACTGCCAAAAAGGATGCTGAGATTGAGCGCTTAAGGTCTGAACTGAAGTCGAGCGCCGAGATTGTCGGGGCAAGAGTTTCTGCACAACTCAAGGACGAAGTCGCCAAGAGGGACACCGAGATCGCGCGCCTGAAGGAGGAGCTCAAAGGTGCTGAAGTGACCAAACAACTTGCCTTGAAGGAAGCCCTTGGAGCCGTCGAGAAGGAGCGAGATGACTTGAGGCGCGACGTGGAGAGCAATCAGTCCGAGAAGAAACTGCTCGAGGCCTCTCTCAAGGAGAAGTACGAGACTCAGATCAAGGATCGCGACGATGCGATCGAGCGCCTTAGGGACATGAAGGCGAAGCTTTCAACCAAGATGGTGGGAGAGACGCTGGAGCAGCACTGCGAGATTGAGTTCAACAAGATCCGTCCGACGGCATTCCCCCGCGCTTACTTCGAGAAGGACAATGACGCGAAGGGTGGCAGCAAGGGCGATTTCATCTTCCGCGACGTGGACGAGTCTGACACTGAATTCGTTAGCGTCATGTTCGAGATGAAGAACGAAGCGGACGCCACTGCCACCAAGAAGAAGAATGAAGACTTCCTAAAGGAGCTAGATAGGGACCGCGTTGAGAAGGGATGTGAGTACGCCGTGCTGGTCTCTCTTCTGGAGCCAGACAATGAGCTTTACAATACTGGCATAGTCGATGTGTCCCACCGCTATGCGAAGATGTATGTCATCCGCCCACAATTCTTTATTCCGATGATCACGCTTCTTAGGAACGCTGCCCAGAACACGCTGCAGTACAAGTCAGAGTTGGCCCGGGTTCGAGAGCAGAATATAGACATCACTAACTTCGAAGCCGAGCTCGACGAATTCAGAAGTGGCTTTGCGCGGAACTACAGCTTGGCTTCGAGGAAGTTCAAGACCGCAATCGAGGAGATTGATAAGACGATCGATCACTTGCAGCGGACTAAGGAAGCACTCCTCGGCTCGGAGAACAACCTGCGTCTGGCAAATAACAAGGCGGACGAGCTGACGATTAAGCGGCTGACCAGGGGAAACCCAACTATGGCGGCCAAGTTTGGCAGTCTGAAGGATGAGACCCCGACGGGCACCGCTTAGTCGGGCGCCTAGCGCTCGTGCGACCTTGGATGTTTGGCCTTTGTGGGTGACCAAGGGCGACCCACGACGGCTGCTGTTTGCCTCTGGGAGATCGCGACTGTACGCCGATCCCCGATGGGCGCGGTGTTCTTGAGCCACTTGTTCTTGGCCTGGGGCGCCTCTGGCTTTTCGTCGTCACGGCCGACGATGTCAGTTGGCGCGGGGATCACCGGCGTCACGTCGAGGGCGCGACGACCTCGGCCAATTACGTCCACCTGCGGATGGCCCGCCTTGCCAGCACCGGACACGGGCTCCACGGGAGGGACTCGGTCAGCCGCTTCACCTACGGGTGGCTCACCGCTCTGGGGATGTACCGCCTCAGCGGGACGGTGCGCTACTACGGGACTGCGTCTGCCTGATGGTGAGCGGTGTCCGAGAGCCGGATGGGTGGAGAACCTCATCTCCGGATCGATAGGCGGCGGTTGGCAGAGCTGATATCCATGGCGAGGCAGAACAAGCAGTCTTAGGGAAACCGGAGGGACCGAGCCTGTGGGCGATCACGAATAGTGCAATGAGCTGATCACCAAAAGTGCAGAGGTTCCGTGGCAGGAGCGGAGCCCTGACGGTGAACAGAAGAGAAGGGCCCCCTGGCAGGCTTTGGGTGTCTAGTCCAAGTCTGAGGAGGCCCCCGTTGCAGTGTGAGGAAGTTGGGATGAGTTTGCGAGTCCTGCGATCCCATGGCTGGAGCCTGGCGGCGCTGGCGAGGGAGTTCCATTTGAACTGGCGGACGGTGAAGCGGGAAGTGGAGGCGGAGGAGGCGCGGCGGTATCCGGAGCGGTCCAAGCCGACGGCCCTGACGGAGGCACAGCTGGCCCACGTGGAGCGGCGGCTGGAGGCGTGTCCGGGGATCCGGGGCACGGTGTTGCATCTGGAGCTCTGCCAGGGATACGGATACCAGGGCAGCTACCCGGCGTTCGCCCGCCACCTGCGACGGCTTCGGCCGGCGCGGGTGGCGGACCCGGAGATCCGGTTCGAGACGGACCCGGGGTGGCAGGTGCAGGCGGACTGGGCCCACCTGGGACAGTCAACATGGAAGGGCAAGCGTAGGGGCCGGCCCAACGAGCACCGTAGGTTGCTCGAGGGGCCGAAGCTCGCCCCGAG
>JAKAVU010000129.1 GCA_021817185.1 bacterium | reverse complement strand
GTCACGTCCTTGGTGTCCTCGACCTGGATTCCGATTGCCAGCAGCTCATCTCGGATCCGATCCGAGGCCGCGTAGTCGCGCTCGCGGCGTGCCTGTGCGCGCTGCTCCAGCAACCTGGCCTCGGTGGCGCTCAGCACGTCCTCCACGGCCGCTCGCCGCTCGATGACCCCAAGCCGGCTGTCGACCTGGCGCAGGGTGTTCAGCGCGGCCCCGGCGCCCTGCCTGCCCGCCAGCCCCTGGTCCAGCAGTCGATTGCCCTCTCGGAGCAGATCGAAGACGGTCCCGATGGCGTCGGGGAGGTTGAGATCGTCGTCCAACGCCTGCTCGAAGAGTTTGGCCGCCCGGCTGGAGGCCTCGGTCAGCGGGTCGGCTGGACCCTGTGACGCAGGCAGATCCGCGGCCGCCTGGACACAGCGCTTCCAAAAGGCGGCCAAGCGCTCCAGGTCCTTCTCCGCCTCCTCCAGCAGGTTCTCCTTGAACTGGAGCTTGTGGCGGTAGTGTGCCCCGGTCAGGAGCAGGAAGCGGACCGCCAGCGGATCGTGGCCCCGCTCCACCAGGGTCGTGAGGGTGACGAAGTTGCCCTGGGACTTGGCCATCTTGCCACCGGCTATCAGGAGGTGCTCAGGGTGGAACCAGTGCTTCACAAACGTCTTGCCGGTGGCCGCCTCCGACTGGGCGATCTCGTTCTCATGATGGGGAAACTTGTTGTCCACACCACCGCAGTGCAGGTCGAACGACTCCCCCAGCTTGTCCATGGCCATCGCGGAACACTCGAGGTGCCAGCCTGGACGACCCCAGCCGAAGGGCGAGTCCCAGGCCGCCAGATCTCCCCTCCGGCCGGCCTTCCACAGGGCGAAGTCCCGGACGGTCTCCTTGGCCTCGTACTCGTCGCTGTCGATGCGGCCACTGGCCCCGGTCCGGAGCCCGGCGATGTCGAGATGGGACAGCCGTCCGTACTGGGGGAATGAGGAGATCCGGAAGTAGACCGAGCCGTCACTTCGGTACGCGTGGTCGGAGTCCAGCAGGACTTGGACCAGTTCGATCATCGGCCCGATGTAGGAAGTCGCCCGCGGGTAGAAGTGGGCGGGCTGGATGTTGAGGCGCTCCAGATCCCGGAAGAACGCCTCCACGAATGGAGCCGTGAACTCCTGGAGCCCAGAGCCGGCCGCCGACGCCTTGGCGATGATCTTGTCATCGACGTCGGTGATGTTCATGACCTGCGTCACCTGCAACCCCTGGGCTTCCAGGTGCCGCCGGAGCAGATCCTCCTCCAGATAGGTTCGCAGGTTGCCGATGTGGGCTTGGTCGTGAACCGTGGGGCCGCAGGTGTACATCCCGATCCGCCCGGGCTGGAGCGGCTCGACGACCTCGACCTCACCGCTCATCGTGTTGAATAGCCTGAAGGTCACAACCTCTATGTTATTGACCGGTCGGTCCCGGACCTTCGCGCACCGTGGCCACCGCCAGGGCCGCCATGCCCTCCTGCCTCCCGGTGAGGCCGAGCCCGTCACTGGACTTGATCTTCACCGAGCACGCCCCCAGGGGCAGGCCGAGAGCCTCCCTCAGGCTGGCCTCCATGCGCTGGCGAAGGGGTCCGAGGCGCGGTGCCTCGGCGATGACGGTGGCATCGACACCACCGACCTCCAGGCCCAGGGGCGGCAGCATCCCCGCCACCATCCGCAGCAGGGCCAGCGATGAAGCTCCCCGCCAGCGCTCGTCGTGAGGAGGGAAGTGCTCACCCATGTCCCCCAGTGCCGCCGCGCCCAGGACGGCGTCGGAGATTGCGTGGCACAGCACATCCGCATCCGAGTGGCCGACCAGTCCCTGGGGGTGAGGCACCGACTCCCCTCCCAGCACCAGCGGCCCGTCCCCTCCGAAGCGATGCACGTCGACCCCCAAGCCCACCCCGGGGAAGTTGCGACGGATCATGGTCGAGCGCCCTCGGGAGCGCTGAGCCACGTTCGCAGGGCCAGGATGTCCTGAGTTCTTGTCACCTTGACGTTGCTGGGGTCCCCCGGAACAGCGGCCACGGGCTCCCCGAGCGCCAGCACCAGGGCGGCGTCGTCGTCCGCCTCCAGCGCCGCAGCCAGGGCCGCCTCGTGGGCCCGCAGCAGCAGGTCTCGGCGAAAGGCCTGGGGCGTCTGAATGGCTCCCAGCTCGCCCCTCGGCAGGATAGCGTCGACTCGACCGTCGACGACACGGGCGGTGGTGTCGACCACTGGCACGTAGGCCGAGGCGGCACCCACCCTCTGCGCCGCGCCGAGCACGCGGGCCAGCATCTCCGGGGTTACCGCGGGACGGGCTCCGTCATGGACTATCACCCACTCTTTGGTGGTGGCCGCAATGCCATTGCGAACCGAATCCTGGCGACGCGAACCGCCCGGCACGCAGCGGCAGCCGAGCCGGGGCGCGAGCTCTGAGCTCAGCTCCACGATCCGGCGGTGGTCCTGCGGGTCGGCCACCACCACCAGCTCGGAGACTCCGCCGGCGGGATCCCCCAGAGCGCGAAGCACCCATGCCAGAACGGGCTGGCCCCCGAGCTCGGCCCACAGCTTGGCCCCTCCGAACCTGGTGCCGCTGCCGGCAGCGGGCACCACCGCGCTGATCCCGGGACCGATCCCCGGCGTCCTCAACGGCCGCCACCACCGCTGCTCCGGGAGCTCTTGACGCCCCTCCCCACGCGCGGCTCCTGGTCTGCCTCGTCGTCATCGACGTGAGCGAAGACCATCCTTCCCGAGGCGGTCTGGATGACGCTTCTGACCACGACTGGGACCGTCTGCCCCAGCCGGTCGCGGCCGCCTTCCACCACCAGCATCGTCCCGTCCTCGAGGTATCCGACGCCCTGCTCGGGCTCCCTGCCCTCCTTGACGACCTCCACGTCCACACGCTCACCGGCCACCAGGGTCGGACGCAGGGCGGTCGCCAGCTGGTTGAGGTTGAGCACCCTGACGCCAGCGATCTGGGCGACCTTGTCCAGGTTGTAGTCAACCGTCAGCAGGGCGGAATCCTCCTCCCGGGCGAGTCGCACCAGGCGGGCGTCGACCTCGGGCATCGAGGGGTAATCGAGGGTCGGGAACTGCAGGTCCAGTCCGGGGAGCGCTCTCAGCTCCTCCAGCATGGCGATCCCGCGACGGCCCCTGGCCCGGCGGATGGGGTCCCCCGAGTCCGCCACCGACTGCAACTCCTCGAGCACGAACTGAGGGATGAGAAGCTGGTACAGGCAGAACCCTCCCCTGGCCAGGTCCAGCAGCCTGCCGTCGATGACGGCGCTCGTGTCCACCACCACCTTGGCGAGGGGCGGCCCGGCCGAGCCGCCCACGATGCCGAGCATGGAGAAGTCCTTGCGCCGCCGCCGCCCCACGCTCAGGCCCAGAGGCACCAGGACCGCGGCCACCAGGACCGCCACCACCCATCCCAGCCCGAATGGGAGGCCGCTCGCGATCAGCGCCACCAGCGCGGAGATGGCCAGCGCCACCATGACTCCGCCCAGGATCCCCAGGAGCTCGGACGCCGGCAGCGTCGCCAGCGTCTCCTCAGTCCAAAAGTAGGGGCGAACCGTGAGATTGGGGCCGAGGATGTAGCCCACCACACAGCCCAGCCCGAGCCCCACCACCACGCTGATGCTGGATCCCTGCCACGAGGACAGCGGGAGAATCCTGGAGCTGAGGATGGCGCCATACAGGGTGCCCCCGATGGCTCCCACGCACATCCCGATCAGGCTGGCGATGCGTTCGGGACGGGCGTGGGGATCCGTCGGCAGCCTGGCCCCCGCGAACCTGCGCCGAGGACCGGAGGACGACCCCTCCGGGGACTCAGGCGGGGCTGCCGCCATCGCCGCCGGGACCGGTGGCACCGGCAGCCGCGGGCTCGGCCGCAGAGGGCAGCTCCGAAGGCGCTGGGGGCTCCTCCGGCGGCGGCGGACCCGGCACCACGTGGGTCCGGATCTTGCCGTCCTCGACGTCGATCGTCACCAGATCCCCGATCGAGAACTGCGTCTGCAGCAAGGCCTCGCTGAGCGGATCCTCGATCTCCGTCTGGATCGCCCGCCGCAGCGGGCGCGCCCCGTAGACCTTGTCGAAGCCGATCTCCACCAGCTTGTCCTTGGCCTCCTCCGTCACCAGCAGGCTGAGCCCCTGGCGCTTCAGATGGTCGCGCGTGCGCGTCAGCATCAGCTCCACGATCTGCCGCGTCTCCTGGGGACGCAGGCGGTGGAAGACCACCACCGAGTCGACCCGGTTCAGGAATTCCGGGCGGAACGACTTCTTGAGCTCGTCGGTGATCCGCTCCCGCATCTTGGCGTGCTCGTGGTCCTCGCCGCTGGCGGTGGGCACGCTGGGCTGGAAGCCCATCGAGATGTTGGTGCCCACTCCCTGGATGCCGAGGTTGCTCGTCATGATCACGATGGTGTTGGCGAAGTTGACCACCTTGCCCTTGGCATCGGTGAGGCGACCGTCCTCCAAGATCTGCAGGAGCATGTTGAAGAAGTCGGGATGCGCCTTCTCGATCTCATCGAAGAGGACCACGCTGTAGGGGCGGCGGCGCACCGCCTCGGTGAGCTGACCACCTTCGTCATAGCCGACATATCCGGGCGGTGATCCCACCAGGCGAGCGGTGCTGTGCCGCTCGGCAAACTCCGACATGTCGAGGCGGATGAGCGCATCCTCACTGTCGAACAGGAATGCCGCCAGGCTGCGCGCCAGTTCGGTCTTGCCGACCCCCGTCGGACCCAGGAAGATGAACGACCCGATCGGCCGCTTGGGATCCTTGAGGCCGGCCCGGGACCGCCGCACCGCCTGGCAGATCACCTTGACCGCCTCCTCCTGGCCCACCAGCCGGCGGTGGATCTCCGCCTCCATCTCCATCAGCCGCTTGGTCTCCGCCTCCACCAGGCGACTCACCGGTACCCCGGTCCACGACGAGACGATGTCGGCGATGTTGTGCTCGGTCACCGTGGCCACGGTCTGACCCAGCTCGTCCCGCCAGGCCGCCTCCTCGGTCGCGTACTCCTGCTTCAGCTGCTTGAGCTCGATGTCGATCTTGCCGGCGGCGTCCAGGTCGTGGCCCTCGGCGGCCTCCTCCCGTCGGGTCTGCAGGGAGCGGATGTGGCGCTGCTTGGCCCGCAGCTCGGGCGGGGTGGTGGTCAACTTCATGCGCACCCGCGCGCTGGCCTCGTCGATGAGGTCGATCGCCTTGTCCGGCCACGCCCGATCGCTGACGTAGCGACCCGAGAGCTCGGCCGCGGCCTGGAGGGCGTCGCTGGTGATGGTGACCCGGTGATGCTGCTCATAGAGCGACTTCACGCCGGAGAGGATCTCGACGGTCTCCTCCAGCTTCGGCTCATCGACGTAGACGGGCTGGAAGCGTCGCTCCAGGGCGGCGTCCTTCTCGATGTACTTGCGGTACTCGTTCAAGGTGGTCGCGCCGATGCACTGGATCTCGCCCCGGGCCAGCGCCGGCTTGAGGATGTTGGCCGCGTCGATGGCCCCCTCGGCCGCGCCGGCCCCCACCAGGGTGTGGAGCTCATCGATGAACAGCACGACTTCCTTGGAGGAGCGGATCTCATCAAGGATCTTCTTGAGCCGCTCCTCGAACTCGCCCCGATACTTGGTCCCCGCCACCAGGGCCCCCATGTCCAGGGTGAGCACGCGCTTGTTGGCGAGCGAGTCGGGGATCTCCTTGTGCACGATCGCCTGAGCCAGACCCTCAGCGATCGCGGTCTTGCCGACCCCGGGTTCCCCGATCAGGGCGGGGTTGTTCTTGGTGCGGCGCGAGAGGATCTGCACCACCCGCTCGATCTCCTTCTCCCGCCCGATCACGGGGTCGAGCTGCTCCTTCTCGGCCAGCTCGGTGAGATCGCGGCAGAACTGGTCGAGCAGGGGCGTCTTGGTGGTCTTCTTGTGCTCGGAGCGGGGCTCATCCTCCAGCCCCTGGTCGCGCAGCTGCGAGTCCAGCTCCTGACGCACCTTCTCCAGGGTCGCCCCCAGGTCCTCGAGCACATGGGCGGCGATGCCCTCACCCTCGATCAGCAGGCCCAGCAAGAGGTGCTCGGTCCCGACGTAGGTGTTGTTCATCCGCTTCGCCTCTTCGAAGGCGATCTCGATGACCTTCTTCACCCTGGAGGTGGGGATGATCTGCTGCACGATGATCCGCTCGTTGCGGCCCAGGACCGACTCGATGGTGGTGCGCACCTTCTCGATCTCGACCCCCAGGTTGCCCAGCACCTTGGCCGCCAACCCGTCGCCCTCCCTGAGCAGGCCCAGCAGGAGGTGCTCGGTGCCGATGTACGAGTGGTGGGACTTCTCGGCCTCGTCTTGAGCTAGGGTCAGTACCTTCTTGGCTTTCTCGGTGAATCGCTCAAAGGGATACAAGCGTCATCTCCTCGACCCCTGGGGGGGCAACATCCTCCGGCCGGTGCCGCAGGACCTGAAATGGGACGGGTCTCGGGCTGATTCGGACTCTGATCACTCTCGCATTATGCCCAATCCCGAGGGGTCGAACCCCGGGGCGCCTCCGTGGAGCGCTGCGAGGGCTTCCCGGGAGGGGCCGGGCGGCCTCCGGCAAAGCGGTCTGGGAGCAGGCCGTCAGCCGGTGGGCTCATCGCCCAGCACCAGCACAATCTGCTCCTCCAACTTGAGATGAACCACCCCGAGGCGCCTCAGAATCTCTGCAGCTCGGCCCGCGCCGGGCTGGGAGATGGCGATCAGGAGATCTCCGGTCTCGACCCAGCGTCCGTCCCCGTCGGCTCTAAGCCCGGCCCGCCCGAGGGCATCGAGCAGTTCAGGGCCAGCCTCCCGCTGGCGACCCACCGGCGACGGGACGGCCCGGCCGGGGGTTGCCGAGGCAGCGGCCCTGGCCCGGCCGAGGTCCACGCCCAGGTCGTGCAGCACCCGGGCCGCACCCCCCTCCGTCTGGCGCAACAGGCCGAGCAGCAGATGGTCCGTCCCCACCTGGGCTGCGCCCACCATGACCGCTTCCTCCTCCGCCAACGCCAATGCGCTGCGAGCCGCCACTCCGACCCTGGGCGGCAGCAGCGAGCTCAGGAGGGAAACATCTGCGCGCTGGCTGGCAGCCCCCTCGCTTGGGTCCTCGGGATGGGCGCGGTGGAGCTCCTCATGCAGCCGCAACAGGAGGTCCCACGCGTCCTCCCGACGGCGGCCTTCCCGCGCTGCGCCGACTGGATCTTGCCCGCTCGTGCGCGACAGCTCCTGGCGCACCCTGTCCAGGGTCACCCCGAGATCCTCGAGCACGTGGGCGGCGAGGCCCTCTCCCTCGATCAGCAGGCCGAGCAGGAGATGCTCGGTCCCCACGTGGGCGCTGTTCACCCGCCTGGCCTCTGCGAAGGCGATCGCGATGACCTCCCTCACCCTGGAGGTGGGGATGACCTGCTGCACGATGATCCGCTCGTCGCGGCCCGGAACCGCCTCCATGGCCGCGCGCACCGTCCCTAGCTCGACCCCCAGGTCGCCCAGCACCTGGGCCGCCAACCCGTCCCCCTCCCCGAGCAGCCCCAGCAGGAGGTGACCAGTACCCAGGTAGGAGTGGTGGGCCCTGGCGGCCTCCTCCCGCGCCCGCTGCAGCGCCCCCTTTGACGCTTCGCTGAAGCGGGCGAAGTCGTTCACCGGCAGCCCCCGGCGAGCTCCCAGCGCCACCCCTCCTGACAGCCGCGGCCAAAGCCGGCAACGGCTGCGTCAGCGCTGCCCGTCGCCGACCTTCGGCCTCGGGCGTCGAGCCGTCTACTCCGCGGTCGGCTCGTCCTCGTCGGCGCCATCCGAGGGGGCGACTGCCTCAGCTGAGCCGCTCTCATCGTCAGCCACACCCGCTGGAGCCTGCTCCTCCGTGGGGTCGGAACCGGCCGCGGCCTCAGGCGCCACAGCCTCCGTGGGCTCGGCCGCCGCCTCAACCGTCTCCGGAGCGGTCTCCGCCCGGTCCTCCTCGACCACCGCCGCCTCATCCACCTCATCCTCCGGCTCGTAGTCGGCGGCCGCGGAGTAGGAGGACTCACCCT
>JAKAVU010000128.1 GCA_021817185.1 bacterium | reverse complement strand
GATACTGGACGCATGGCGGACCAACCGGCAAGGCAGCGAAGAGCCGGGCGGATCATTTTGGTGGACGAGTCCGGGCTATCCCTGCTCTTTCGTTGTGGCGATCCGGCTCGACCGGAGGCGGGCACGTGGTGGTTCCCGCCAGGTGGCGCCGTCGAGCCTGGGGAGTCGGCGGAGGATTCGGCCCGGCGGGAGCTGAGAGAGGAAACCGGACTGGACGCGCAGGACCTCGGCCCCATCGTGCTACAGCGCCAGATCGAGTACGAGTTCGAGGGCGTCCACTACTCCCAAGAGGAAGCCTACTTCCGGGTTCGCTGCGACCACTTCGACATCAGTGACTCTGGCTGGACCGAGAACGAACGCCGAGTTGTTCAGGAGCATCGCTGGTGGTCGGTCAATGAGCTGCGGGCAACCACCGACACCGTGTACCCAGAGGGGCTGGTCGCCTTTCTGGATGGTTTGGAGGAGCCCTTCGAGCGCATCCCCGACGAGGGGTATCCCTGAGGGGCCCGGCCATCTGCTTCCCGCCGCTGCATCGCTCTTGCCCGAGTTAAGTCACCGAGAAGCGACACCAGGCGACCAGCTAGTGATCAGCATGCTCGCCTGCGGGCCTCGGTCAGGAGCACTTACCTCGGGACTCCCCGTCGCCGATAGGCGGCCTGGTGAAGGCCCCATGTGATCTCGCCAATCTCCGTCGAGGTGGAAAGCCGGGTCAACCCCCGAGCGAGTCGGCGACGATGGCCCTCCGTGCAGAGGTGCTGGACCACGGCTTGGTCACCCCACGTTGCCAGGCTGATCGCGAACATCTCAGCCGCGAGTGCCGTGGGGACACGAACCTCCACCACCTCGGTCAGCAGGCGGTCCAGCTCGGGAGTGTTCGCCAATGCCCAGAGGAGCGGCCCTGCGCACATTCGAGCTCCAGTGGCGGCTACCAGGGCAGTGACCAGCTCCAGATGAGCAGCCAGGATTGGCTGCTCGGTGCGGATCCACTCGATCTCATCGACCACCAGGGTTCCGCCCGCGCACAGCTGGGTGGCCCAGCTCCGAGCGATCGCAGCAGGCTGAACCAGATGGGCGAGGAGCAGCCTGGCGAAGATCAGATCGGCCGGTCCCGCCGGGAAGGGGAACTGGGTGATGTCGTGGCAGACGTAACGGAGTCCCGGAGTGACCCGAGCACGGGCCCTGGTCAGATGGGACTCCGAAGTGTCCAGGCCTACGGTGGTGGTCGCTTTAGTGATGCTCGCCACCAGGCGCGTCGTGTTCCCGGTGCCACATCCCAGGTCATAGGAAAGCGCGACAGGTCTGGCCACCACGCGCCTGAGGAGGGCGGCCGAGGCGGGGCAAAACACCTCATGGACCAGCTCTAGACGCCGACCCTCCGGGTCGCTGTCACCAAAGGTGTACGCATGGGAGCATATGCGCCGGTGCTGATCTCCGGCTCCCTCTTTGCTCATCGGACGACCATTATTCGGCATCGCGGCTCTCGTGTCCCAGGCCCAGGAAGCCAGGCCGGCCCCAGAGGTTGCCACCTGGTGGACATCGGCCGATTGTCTAGGATCTCCGCATCACGTTCGGGGTGAGTCTCTAACAGATCCCCTCGACCAGCTCGTTCACTCCTGTGGCACGGAGCCTAAAGCCGAGTGGGCGCTGATGAGGACGGGCAGGAATGGCGCCGCTGCGCTGATTGCCACCTCGATGTTGTGGGAGCTGGCCCAGAACGGATAGCTCCTGCCGCCGTGGGTGAGGAGCGCCACCGAGAGGGACTGCTCGCCGTCGGTGAGTGCCTCGAGGAAAACCAGCAGCCCGTCCTGGAGTTCGTCACGGACGGTGCATGGGAGCGTGTCCACTCCGGCTCTCAGAGTCCTGGGGTCTCCCATGGCGATGGACCTGAGAGCTCGTCTGAACTCGGGATGTACTTTGCCACCACTGTGATACAGGGCCAGTGGTGGGTGAGACTCTCCCGGAACCCCACCTGGCGAGTAGCAGTTTCCGGCTCTCCTCCACCGAGCAGTCGACCGCCTGGAGCTCCTCCACGGTCTCATGGGCGAAGATCGCCCGGCCCGGGTGCGGCGGCAGCAGAGAGGCCTTGTCGCTGTCGAGCAGGATGAAGCTGTTCACGGCGGCTCTGACCCGGAAGGCGACCGTGCCGTCGAGGTTGGCCTTCAGCTGCCCCGGCACCGCCTCGGCATCCGGTCTCTGGGTGCAGCAGACGAGGTGGATGTCCACCGATCTCCCGAGCCTGGCGATCTCACAGAGCCGCCCTGTGGCCGCCTGTTGGGCGGCACGGGCGGCCCGGTCGTCACCAAGGTCGCGGACCGTCAGTTCGGCCACCTCGTCCACCGTAGCCGCCATCCGGCGCCCAATGGCGAGCACAGAGGAGTCCTTCCCCTTTGGTCCTACCAGTACCTCCGCAAGCCGCCGGTCTTGCGTCGGACGCACCCTCTCCAAGGTCTGCCCTGCCACCGTGAGGCTTGCCGCCACGGGACGACCAGTGGGAGCACGACCGGGGCCATTTGCCCGCAACCCTAGAGGACTGCGCTCGGACTCACGGGCCAACGACCTACTCACCCTGTATGTTCAGGTCAGTCGGTGAGAGGAGACGCCCCCTTCGCTGCCAGGATCGCCTCACCATCACCTCTGATCACCCAAAGATCCTCCACGGGCTGGCTTCGATTCTCGGCCGGGATAGCTCGCCAGCCGCGATCGGCCACCAAGAGGTCGTCGCTCCCGGGGCGAGTCAACCAGCTGCCGTAGCTGCTCTGCTTCGTCCACAGCACCTCGCCAGAAGTCCAGTCGATCACAGAGAAGACTCGCAGCCTCGGATCGCCCGCCGCCGGGCTAACGGTGAGCAGGCGCCGACCACGATCTGAAAAACCCAGTACCTCAGTAGCCTCGACTTGACGCAGGAGAGATCCGGAGCCCGTCTCGTAGATGGCGACGCGGGGGAAGGGTGACACTTGCTGAGGCGTTGCCTCGCTCCTCCGTGGAAGCGACCTCACGGCTACGAGAGCCCCGTCGTTGGAGAAGACCATCTCACCAATGTGAGTGTCGGGAGCGTCCACCTCCAATGGCAACTTGCTCACCGCGCCGGTTGAGAGGTCCACGCGCTGGATCATCGTGAGCGGTACGGGCAGCTCCGCATCGCTGACGATTGCCACGTTGTGGGGAACACTGCAGCACACGATGTGCAGCCCCGATCCCACGGGCAGTGGACCAGGGCGCATACCCACCTCCGCCACCTTCCGGAGTCGCCCCGTCGCCACTTCCTCAAGAAAGAGTGCGGCCGGAACTGGCTGGAAAGTGTACCGGTCCCAACCGCGGGCCCTCGAGCCCCCAGGGAAGGAACCGGCAGGGGTCCATCGGGGAGGCTCAAGGTTGCCGTCGGCTGCACGAACGCTGCATACGTGTCGGGCGTCGCCCGCCCATCCGCCGCCGGCGATCCTGCCCAGCAAGGTCGCCCCGCTCGCTGCCCTGGCGTTCCAAAGGAGCAGTCGTGCCCCTTCAGGTGAGGGGCTTGCGCCAGCGCGTCCTGCCGCCATGACCTCCAGCTCTCCTGTCTTCTGGCCATTCCAGTCAATGGCGATCAGGAGATTCGGGTTCGCAGCAGTGCGGTACCAGATGGTCGGGTGCTTGTTAGACGCGACCTCCGGTGGCACCTCGACCACCAACTGCTCCTCATCGGTGAAGGTTTGGGGCATACTCGTCAGTCCATTCTGCCCTGACTGTGTCAGTGCTGTCGAGTCAGTCGTGATCGAGTCCACCCGTAGTGAGCGCAGCGAGCACCTACGCGCCAGGACTGAGCGCAACACCCGCTGATCTACGCTGTGGTGGATCGCCCTGTCCACTCACTACCAGGCGTGTGGGGCCACCATCTCTTTCATGCCTCTTGCCAGGGTTAGCACTCCTGAATCTCCGCGACTCGACGTAGCCCGCCGCACCTCGGGCGGTCAGCCACCCCTTGCCGTGGGACTTGCACCCGCCCAGAATGGGGATGTGAACCATCAGCCCCTCGACTGGTTGGAGGCACTCTTCGCGGACATAGGTTTCCGTGCCCTCCCCGTAGTCATGTGGTCGGCCAACTCGCGTCAGCTCCCGATTACGGTGACCCTGAAGGCCGGCGAAGATGCCCTCGGAGCCCTGGTGCTCGACGGTCCCGACCTGATCAACGCGATTTGCGCTTTCGCAGCGGAACTGCAAGACGTGCTGCAACCGGCCCTCCAAGTGGGTGTTCCGCCGTGTCCATCCCACGCACGGGTCTTGGTGGCCCGGCGCACCCTGGATTTGATCGAGTGGCAATGCCCGGAGGGCGACTTCAGCTGCAGGTTGGGCGCCTATGAGGAGGCCCTGTGGCCGCCGGGCCCTGACGAAAGCTACGCCGCCCTGATGCTTGCCAAGCGCCTCAGTCGCCATGGGCTGAGCTTTGTCACGCTCCACGTGGACCTCAGGGACGGGGCCTGGGTCGCCAGTATCGCACTGCAGCCTGACACGGACGAGCAGTTCGTTCGCGAGGTCGTCGCTCCACTGGCGGCAGAGATTTCTCGCTCAACCGACACGTACACCGCGTACCCTAGGGGGACCACGCGGGAGCCAGCGGAACGCGCCCGTATCGTTCCTTGAGCTTTCGGGAAACCCCACACCATCTCGCCCTCCTGAGCGGCACGCTGCGCCGCGCGGCCGAGGAGGACGGCTGCGACTTCCTTGTCGAAGGAACGTCCGGACATCACATCCGCATCCGGCTGGAGGCCGAACACAGTGTCTGCGCAGCGGGGGAATGCGCCATCCTCGATGCGTCGGGCGAGCCGTTCGCCAATGATGGTGACAAGGTCGAATGTGGAGGAGGAGGAGCGCCCAGTTCTCGGGTGGAAGGGGACCCCACCTACTTCTACGCGTGGGAGCTGCGGGTGCTCCAGAAGACTGGCCCCGAATGACGGCCACTTGCCTTGATCACCGGCGGCGACCCGCAACCGGAGGGAAGTCGCTCCGAGTGCGTAGCCGCGTTGCCTTGGAGCCACGTGGCGGGCGAGGCGCTAGTGTGGACCTGGCCAGGCTGAGGTGGGGTTCGCTTCCGTTAGAACGGGAGCGTGTCGCTTGGGAGCAAGTTGGCCCAGCTATCAAGCGCCCCAGCCTACATGCACTGGTTGGGTATGTTCAGACGTACGGAGCGGCCGGGCTTGATGACGATCGGGACGGTTGGGAAGACGTTGCTTCCATGCCCATAGTTCCCCATAAGGACGTACCGGCCAGCTCGTAGGACAAAGTGAAAGGGCAACTGTGGCGTGGCCATGTCCTTGGCTACAGCGGTGGTCGGAAGAGACTCCTGCCACTGGCCGATCGCTACGGACCTCCAGCGGATCCGTCCAGACAGGACTGTGACAGTCCCGAAGCCGTATGGACTTGCGAGCGGGATGCGCGGCACGCCCGAGCACGCGTCCAGATAGCCGGTGACGGATCCATACCCGGGTGGTGGCAAGGGCCCGCGTGCGGCCTCCGTAAAGCTGCCTCTTGAAGCGGCAAGCCCAATGCCAAGGAGGACCAGGGCTACTATTCCGATGGCTGTGGACGACCTCGCCGACACCATCATGCGTCTAGTTTACCCCCGAATCCTCTTGGAGAGAGAACTGGGGCGATCTCCGAGATTGGGTGCACTCGACCCAGCTCGCTGCGGCGACCGGTCCCACGCTCCACGTCGAATGGGCATTCCGGTTACACCCCAGGTGGAGGCTGCCTGCGGCACCGGCGCTGGCAGTCCCAGTTCCCGGAGGCCGGGCGCGGATTCCTGTGATCCGCCATGCGACTTGCCAGGGAGTTCCGACCGGACATGTAGCCTGTGGATCTGCAAATCACCGGATCTTCGGGCTTGTACCTCACCATCCACGGCAGAGCTTGGACCACGCACTGAGTCTCAGAGCCAGCTGGGAGGTACCAGAAGTGCTCGTGATCGACTCCAGAGTCCGGGCCGGCGGGGACCAGATTCCTTTCCGCTCGCGGACTCATGCGAGTAGCCTGGAGCCCTTACGACGACCGCGTCCGGGCACCAGTCTAGGCGGGGATCGATGAGGGCCGAGATGGCAGAGGGAGATCTTATGAAAGCGCTCCCCGGAGATCTGGCTGGACGCTACAGCATCCGCATCAACGACCAATGGAGGATCTGGTTTCGCTGGACCGGGAGCGGCCCAGAAGAGGTGGAGATAGTTGAGTATCACTGAAGGCGATGCGCAATGAGCGCAGCTGCAGAGTTTCCGCCCATGCACCCCGGGGAGGTTCTGGTCGAGGAGTACCTGCCCCCCTGGCACTCAGCCAGCATCGGCTGACCCTGGCGATCGGTGTGCCGCCCCGTCGCATCAACGAGATAGTCCATGGCAAGCGTCGGATCAGCGCCGACACCGGGCTCCGACTCTCGCGCTACTTCGGCACATCCGAGCGGTTCTGGATGAACCTGCAAGGCCGCTACGACCTTGAGCTCGAGCGCGACCGGCTGAGCCAAGTCCTCGAGGAGATTACCCCGCTGGTGCGGACCTGACTCTTCCATGCGTCGCCCGGGACACGGCCCCGAGCCGGGCGACGCTCCAATCAGGCGGAACTCTTGACCCCAGTTTTGACCCCATCGGGGGCGCACGTCGGCGGACTATGGCGGACACCAGGGCGCCTTTCGCCACCCAATTGAACTCGAAATGAACGGTCACGAACGTCGGCGCACATACGTTTCCGATTTCGTAAACCGCTGGCCGGGAGTTCGAATCTCCCCGTCGGCTCCGATTTTTGAGTTCAGCAATGACCGCAGACGCCGACTTCAATCCGCTCCCATTGCAGTCAACTTTGGGGGAGCCGGCCGGCCCATAGCGGCTCCTGGAGGAAGCTTTGAGTCGGACCGAGGCCAGGTGAAGAGCCGGGTTGGCAGCGGTCCGATGTTGGCCCAGGCGGCCGCGCCTGGGGCCCTCGCAGCTGAGTGGCACCTATCGGGTCAGGCCCGGTCAGTCACCAGACGGCTTTGGACGGCACCTGGAGGCGGCCATCGAAGCGCTCCGCAGGCAAAAATGGGGAGATTGGGGTACCGCGACCACTGCACTCGGTGGAGCGCCCCAGCAAGACCTCTGCCGACCGACCGGGACGGCTTTTCAGCCAGCGCTCATAGCGAGGTGGAACTCAGACGCCAACGAGGTACTTCGATGTGGCTGCCGCTTCGGCGAAGTAGTTGGCATGAGTCACTCGCACAGTGTCGTAGGAATCCGACCCAACCAGGACGATCTCGAGCGAAGGGCTCGTCCGCAGGTCTCGTTCCTACTCCGCATAGGCCGCCAGGGCGCGAGCGGCATCAGACCCGAACTCCTGGACCTCGACCAACTCGCCTTTGGCATGATCGAAGACCAGCAGGAAGTGTTGGATCGAGTCGCTCATGGCTTGTTCCTCCCTGAGTTTCGTTCCAAGTATGGCATCGCGGCAGCCCGCAACGTGACCACTTCCGCTGCTAACTCGCGAGCCACCATTCCTCCCGCCTCCTCAATCGCCATAGCGGCGGATGCCGTCCTTAGGAAGTCGAGCACCGGCCGCGGACCGACGCCACTCTTGAGGTCAGCTTCAATACGCCCTCCGAGGCGCTCGACGGTGACGGCCCACTCATGCATGATCCGGGTCCGCAACTGGACCTCGATGGCCCTGGCCACGCCGTGCTCGTCCGGGTATGAGACGACGACATCCACCGCTCGGTATCCTGAGGCTCGCGGGGCACCAATGTAGTCCGCCACCCGAAGCGGCGGCCGGTTCCTGCACAGGCGCCGCTCCACACTCCTGATCTCGGCCACGCGCCGGATACGCGCCACCCCGGCCTGCTCAGACTTAGTCTCCGCGCGCCGCGCCTGCCCGCCGGAGCGAGAGATGCCAGCTGCTCCAGCGACCGTTCCTGCTGAGTGCCCATAAGACACCCGGTCGGGACGAGCGGTCTTTCCTGACCTGGACGCTGCCCAAGGTTGCCGTCGCCGTTTCGGGTCTTGCGCCACGTGGGTGGCTGCCCTCAC
>JAKAVU010000127.1 GCA_021817185.1 bacterium | reverse complement strand
CTCGGCAGGTATGGCGCCAGGGATGGCCGGCAGATCGGATGCGCCCACCCGGGCCGCCATCGCCAGTGGAGCGCGGCGAATCAGGAACTCATCACTCTTCAGTCCCACTCGAGAGCACCCTTGCGCCACACGTATAGGAGCGCGACCCCCAAGAGGGCCACGAACACCACCATCTCGACGAACCCGAACATGTGCAGATGGCTCCGCACGATGACCGCCCAGGGATAGAGAAAGATCGCCTCAACGTCGAAGACGATGAAGAGCATGGCGGTGAGGTAGAAGCTCACGGAGAAGCGGCGCCGAGCGGCCTCGGCCGGGACTATCCCGCACTCGTAGGGCAAGCCCTTGGCGACCGTGGGGTGCCTCGGCCCCAGGGCGGTGGACGCAACCGTCATGCCCACGGCGACCGCCACCACCAGAATAAGAAAGGCAAGGAGCGGAAGGTAGTTGAAGAGCATCTGACCTCAGTCTACCAATTGATATGGCGTCCGGCCCCGCCCTCCTCCGCCCTGGGACCCGACCCACCCGAGGGCGGCCCGGGGAGTGCGCCCCGCGGTCCAGGCTCCCTCGCCCACTCCTTCAAGTTCACCTCCGCTCACCATGACGCATAGTACGCGCACCTGTTCGTAACTCCCTGGTGGGGCCTGGTTCTTCTGGGTTGGGCACCAGTACAATCTGAGTGAGTGCGCACGGGGCGGTGGTTTTCGTCCATGTGAGACCACCCCGGCGGGAGTAGCTCAGTTGGTAGAGCGCTAGCCTTCCAAGCTGGATGTCGCGAGTTCGAGTCTCGTCTCCCGCTCCACAAGACAACTCAGGAATTCAGCAAGAGCGCTTAAGTGTAAGCTAAAGCTGGCAGTTTATAGCTGTAAACTGGCACCAAAGTGCGTGAGGCTAGCGCTGCTAACCAGCGTGGGTCTGTATAAAAGCGCTGTAACGGTGCTATAATCAGGCTATTGCTATATCGGCCCCACGAAAAGGGACCCGCCATGGCCAAGGTTTCGGTCGTCTCGCCGCCTGTCACCTCCTCCCTGGAGCTGCTCGTAGAGGACTACCTAGCCTCCTGCCGGGCTCGGGGGCTGGCCCCCTCCACCATCAATCAGGCTTACCGCTACAGCCTGGTCGATGTGTTCCTTCCGTGGTGTGCCCGAGCCGATGTCACCACCATCGCCCAGCTGGACCAGCGCGCCCTCGACCGCTTCACCGGCGACCTCCTGAACAGGCCCGGCAAGCACGGCAAGCCGCTGTCGCGCTTCACCGTCCACCACTACGTCCGCTCCGTCCGCCAGTTCCTGGCGTGGTGCCGGGTTGAGGGCGAAAAGGTCGCCGGCAAGCCCCAGCTCCCGCGGCTGCCCCAGCTGGTGGTAGAGGTGCTGAGCCGGGATGAGATCGACCGGCTGGAGGCGTCTGCACCCACCGAGCGCGACAAGCTCATCATCCGGCTGCTGGCCGACACCGGCATCCGGGTTGGCGAGCTGTGCGGCCTGGAGATGGAGGACATCATCACCGCCCAGGACCGGAGGGCCTTTCTCAAGGTCAGGGGCAAGGGCTCCAAGGAGCGTCTGGTCCCCCTCTCCCCATCCCTGCTGCGGCGCATCGACCGGTACCGACGGGCGCGGCCAGAGTCCCACAGCAACCACCTGTTCGTCGCCTCTCGCCGGAACCCGCAGGGCGAGTACGCGCCGCTGACCCGGAGCGGAATCCTCCAGCTTCTCCGGTCTGACGCCGACCGCGCCGGTATGACCAGGCGAGTGCATCCCCACCTGCTGCGCCACTCGTTCGCCACCGAGGCGCTGCGCCGAGGCATGAACCCGGTTCAGCTCGCCCAGCTTCTGGGCCATAGCGGGTTGCGTATGATAGAACAGGTGTACGCCCACCTCAATGCCGTGGACGGCTACGACGCGGTCATGAAGATGCTCACGTCAGAGAGGTGACGAGGGGTAGATCAGCCTATTGAATGCTGCTGGAATTCTGCGGCCTAGAGGGTTTGAGTCGTCCTTGACCAGTGAGCAGGAGCACGCGCATCTCGGGCACCTTTCCGCCCGGGGATGATCCGCGTAATGCCTGGGCAGGCGCCTCGCGAACCGAGCACTAACCGTGACGTCGGGTTCACTCGCGATCTACGACTCCGTCCGAGCCTACGAGCTCGCCTTCTCGTATCGCGACTTCCAGGCTGAGGTCACCGCGATCTTGGACGGGGCTGCCACAGTTATCGGACGCCCACCCAGACCCGCCGTCGACGTCGCCGCTGGTCCCGGCGATCACGCGCTGCAACTCGCCCAGCGGGGACTGCAGATTGAAGCTGTCGACTTGTCTGCCGCCATGTGTGCGCGAGTTCTGGCGGGGTCAGCGGAGTTGGGGGTGTCGGTCAGCGTCGTGCAGGCCGACATCCGGTCATTCGGCCTCTGCAGCCGGGTCGACCTGGCGGTGGTCCTGCTGGACTCAACGTCACACCTACTCACAATGTCCGACCTCGTGTCTCTCCTGCGAGCTGTGCCGACTGCCTCAACCCCGGCGGCTGCTTCATTCTGGAGATGTCCCATCGGAAGGACCGTCTGGCCGCAGTTCCCCTGGCTCGTGCCCAGTGGTGACGGGACCTCGGCCGCTCCGGCCGACCGGCCCCGCCTGCCATTGACATTCAGCCTCCTGGCGAGCCGGCCGAGCGAAACGCCGCCCGGCCCGGGAACGTGAGGGCCGGCGACCCGACTGGGCCCCAAGCCATCCGCGCTGGTCTTTACACATCGCGACCACTCGTCAAGCCGGGACCGCCAGGTCGGCACGGCTCAGACTCCGCCACACCACCGCTGCGGCCGCGACGGAGATGGCTCCTCCCGCCAGTACCGGAGCTCGCAGTCCGAAGTCGCCGGCCAACACTCCGCCCAGCAGAGCGCCGACGGGCGTGGCTCCGAGCCCGATCACGTGGAACCCGCTCGTCACCCGGCCCAGGATCGCGTCCGGCACCACCCGCTGACGATATGAGTCGACCATCACATCCCAGATGCCGGCCCCTAGTCCGCCCAGCAGAAACCCCACCACGGCGACCGGAACGATGGGAAAGATGGCCAGCGCCGCCAACGCCAACCCCTGTACGAGCAGGATTGCGGCAAGCCCCAGCGGAGTGCGCCAGCGGCCCCCGTACCGGCCGCCCAACAGGGCTCCGCCAAGGGCTCCAACCGCCAGTGATGCCAGAAGGGGACCGTAGACGGCTACGGGAAGCCTCATGACCTCGAGCATGAACAGCACCAGAATCGAGAAGAGCATTCCATACGCGAGGTTGCTCGCGGCGACCAGGAGCGCGAGTGTTCTCAGGGGCCGGTGGTGCCACAGCCACACCACCCCCGCCCGCATCTCCCGCCACGCGCCAATTTCGGTGTTGACCGGGTCGGCGACAGCCCTATAGTCCCCAGCCAGGGGCAGAAGCAGGAGCAGCGCCAGACCCACGGCGGCCAGGTCGGCGCCAAATGGCAACAGGATTCCCGCCGCGAAGAGCAGGCTGCCCAGGGCCGGACCGACCAGGCTGGTGCCGATGGCATTGACCCCGCCGACCACGGAGTTGGCCGCCTCCATCTGCTCCGGGCGCACCAAGCCCCGTACCAAGCCGACCTGGGCGTTAGCCGAGAACGTATCCGCCGAGCCCAGAAGGAAGGCCACGCCAACCAGCAGAGCAACACTGTCGCGATGGAGCAAGAGCGCCGCGATCAGGACCAACATCACGACCTCGCGCACCACGGCGGCCACCTGGACGACCCGTTTGCGGTCGCGGCGATCGGCCAGGACTCCGCTCGGGAGTCCGACCACCAACCAGGGCAGGGACTCGCCCACGCCCACCAAGGCCACCAGCAGAGGGTGATGAGTCAGAGAGGCTGCCAAGAGCGGGAGGGCCGCGAGGCGGACACCGTCCGCCAGCGCGGTGGCGGCGTAGGCGCCAGCGAACTGCCAGAAGCGGCCCGGCAGCGACCGCATGCCAACTCCGCGCGCGCTCTCCTTTGGGAAATCAGACTCTGGCCCCGGCGTAGACACGTCAGCTCACCTCTACTTATTGGGCCACCGGAGACCCTGATCGGGACCGTGGCCGACCGTTGCTCGGCACCAGCGGGTTCCCTTGACTCGGCTTAAGTAGGGTCAGTGGAAGTCCACCATGTACTTTCCCACCACTGTGATACAGGGCCAGTGGTGGGTGAGACTCCCATGGAACCCCATCTGAGCGGCAGTCGATCCTGCCCCTCCTCCACCGAGCAGTCTACTGACCAGAACTGCTCCGCCCGGTCTTCATGGGCCCAGATGGCCCGGCATGGTGCGGCGGCTGGATGGGGCCCCTGTTGGTCTCGAGCAGGCCGGAGGTATTGACAGCGGCTCTCACCCGTGAGGCCACGGCGCCTCCGAGGCCGGTGCTCAGCTTCCCTGGCACCCCTTTGACATTCGGTCGCAGAGTGCTGGGGACGATGCGGATCTCCACCGAACTCCCGCACCCGGCGATCCGACAGGGGCGCCCGCTAGCCGCCTGGCGGGCGGCACGGGCGGCCCTGCCAACGCTGAGGTCGTGGACCGTGATCTCCGCCACCTCCTTCACCACCACGATCCGGGGCCAACTCGCTCAGGCAGCTGTGTCCCGGCCTCCATGTCCCGCCTGACCACTGCCATGCCGGCCCGGGTCTTCGCTGCGTTCACGCCACGTGCCGATAGTGAACTTCGCAACGGACTTGCCGCAGGCCGGACAGCCGAAACCGAGACGCATCACGGCAGCCTTCACCCAGGCAACCAAGCGGGAGATCGTCGACGGTGGGAGTCATCGTTGACGGCGATCGGCGCCGTCGCCACTCGATCGTCCGCGCCTGGCACTCCCGGAGCTGGCAAGGGACTGCGGCATCAACGAGCCGACGAAGACCGCGGCACCATTGAGCCAACTAATCTCTGTCCACTCCCTCGCAGCATCGCGGCGCCCCCGCGCGCACGCCTGGTACTGCCAGAATCGACAACTTGATGGCCGCCGCCGGGGAGCACAGCCTTCGCTAAAGGCGGACGCGCAACCGCGTCACAGTGAACCGCCTACGCGCCAACATACGCACTCTCTGGCAAGCGCCATTCTTATCAGAAGGTGCGCTGCATGACCCCAAGACAGAGATGAGGGCGAAGCCAGCTCTTCTACACTGGAGGTGTCGCCAAGCAAGGTCGGTCTAGGCACGTAGAGCTCCTAGACCCGAGTGTGGGAGTGGAAGAGATGTTCGACGGCCTGCCTGAGTCCGTCCGCGTGAAGGCGCACGCCCAGGGCCCCGAAGGCGACCAGTGGTTGGATGACCTGCCCGCACTCGTCGAACAGATCGAGGCGGAGTGGGATGTTGACGTGACCTCCGTCATGCACGGCGGTAGCTCTGGTCTTGTAGCCGACGTCTCCACGCATGTCGGCACGCAGGCCGTTCTCAAGATTGCCATTCCCGATGGCCTGCGGGGCAACAGTCCCTTCGGCAACGAGCTACAGGCGCTGCTGCTCGGCCGCGGCCTCGGCTACGCACTGGTGCTGAGACACGACCTACGGCGGCGGGCAGTACTGCTGGAGAAGCTCGGTCCGCCATTGGCCTCGCTGAGGCTGGCCGCGGAGGTCGAGATGGCTGCGATTGCGGCAACGCTAGGCGAAGGGTGGCGGCAAGTCCCGCAGCCGTGGCCGCTTCCATCAGGGCTCCAGAAAGCTGGTTGGCTCGCCGACGACATCGCGCAGAGCTTGACTACCCTCCCCCACTCATGCCATGCGCAGACAGCGACTACGGCGTTGGCATTCGCCCGAGCTCGGGCTGAGGCGTTCACCCCGTCCATCGCTGTTCTGATTCACGGCGACGCCCATCCGTACAACGTCTTGCTCGACCCATCCGATCCTTCTGGGTCAGTGTTCAAGCTGATTGATCCAGAAGGAATGGTCTCAGAACCCGCGCATGACCTTGCAATCCCGCTGCGCCAGTTCAATGCGGACGGTCTGTCCGGTCAGCCGCTGAGAGATCGCGCGATCGAGCTGTGTACGGTGCTAAGCGAAAGCGCCCAGTTGGATCCGCGCCCCATCTGGGAATGGGCCTTTGTCGAACGTGTCACGACCGGGCTCTTCCTGGCACGGTTGGGGAACGAGAGCGATGCTGCGAATATATTCCAGGTCGCTAATGAACTCGTCGGTGCAGCCCCCTAGCAGGGCTGGGCCACTCCACTTCCCTGATATGTGGTCGCGGCTCACATGCACCCCGGCTCCAGAGCAAAGCGTCTCACCGGGTCCCTGACACCGTCGCTGAAATGCGGTCCACGGCACGCCGAAACGATCCCGCTAGCAGGCTGTTGAAACCATGCCTTTGGGCCTCTCGCAAGCCGCTCGATGCGGTAAGCCTGCGATCAATTGATCTCAGGATGCACAACGAGATTCAGCCCTCGGAAATTGGGCCATCGCTGCTTCTCGCTATGAACCGGCTGCTAGGGCAACACAGCGTGAGTCCCGACGGCAAGCCAGATCACGTGGCGCTCGCCAGCACGGATCTCCGGCCCGTAGGTGAAGACCGCTCGCCCATCTCCGGCCCAGGTCATCTCAAAACAACCAGGCATGCCCCGAACACCCTTGACTCGGAGACTACCGCGATAAGTGCCATGGTCTGTGTCGTCGATGAAGTGGGTCAGCGCCCGTTTGAACGCCATCCGTTGCTCGATGGTCAGGTCAGCGTACCCACGCTGAAATCTGTGAGTTACCTCGTACGTCGGCACGCAGAGTTGGCTACAGCGCTGCCATGAACTCTTCGGCGGTGTCGAAGTGCTGGGTCCGCCCAGCCTCCAAGTCAGCAAACGAGCCCCTCAGTTGCTCCTGCCAATGTTCGGTCCAAACCCATGCCTGGGCAGGATCGAGCTGGCGAAGGGTGATCCTCTTGAGCAGGACGGCTGTATCCTCAACAGCGTCCTCGGGGAGATCGTCCACCAAACGGTACAAGTCGGCCTTAGTCATCAGAAGGCTAGCGTACACCAAATTTGATCGGCATAGGATCTTGGTCTCCCGCGGATGGCTCATCCGCCGGACCACCTCACCTCTGGGCCCAGCCAACACGCGTTGGCTGGCAAAGCTCGTAGCCAGCAAAGCACTGCCCGGATGCGTGCCCCGGCCCCGGGTCGAGGGCACCATCTCCGTGGCGGACCCTGGCTACCCTATGACCACCATACGGCCCAACGCCGACCCGCTGCGGCAAGCCAGCAAGCTAGCGATCTACCGCATCTAAAGTCGGCGTCATCAGCATGCGCAGAGGGGGTGAGGCTGTTGCTGTCGTGCACTGCCGTCTGGCAGGCTAGCGCTCCTTCTGAACTAAGATGGCGACATCCATGACTCGTTAGCGATAGCGCTAGCCTTCCAAGCTGGATGTCGCGAGTTCGAGTCTCGTCTCCCGCTCCATTTGACCGTCTTCGAGTTCAATAAGAGCGCTTAATCTCCACCGGTCCTCCTGCGCCAAGATGACCTGACCTAACCCGGCGCGGCAGATGCGGTGGGTCTACACCGCCCGACCGAACCTGGCGATGCCACAAGGCCGCATCTGGGCCGCCAGGCGGGCGGCACGGGCGGCCCTGCCAACGCCGAGGTCACGCACCATCATCCCCGGCCCTCCTCCACACCACGATCCGGACCCGGCAGGCTCAGGCGGTTGAAGTCCAGGCTGTGTCCACGGCGGATCCTCACCAGGTCGCTGGACACCACCTTGGACATCACCGACCGACGCCTCTGGCGACCCGGGCCCGGGATCGTCGCGGTGGCCCAGCCAGGCGACATCTCCGCCCACAAGGAACGGTTTCATTTCAGGAGATGCCAGGGCAATCGGGAAGCGGCCCCGAGGTGTCGCTCGCCACGGCCCGGCAGCGCCTGCTCCCCCACCCAGATCCAGTGACTCCAGACTGCTGAGCGCTCAGGGCACGCGTGATAATGCGGTCGTGGAATCTCGTATCAGCCTGATCACACTTGGCGTCAACGAGTTGGCGAGGGCACGCGAGTTCTACGAAGCCCTGGGATGGGGCGTTGCCGCGCAGCGTCTCTGCAACTCTAAGCGACTCTAAGCGGGGCGTAGCCGAGCGCCTTGGGACCGAAGTCGTCACGAGGGACGACCGTGGTGGCATGGACGTTGCGGTGGAAGCCGCGCCCGAGGGACACCCA
>JAKAVU010000126.1 GCA_021817185.1 bacterium | reverse complement strand
GGACGCGGACACCTTGGCCGAACGCTGCGCCGAGATCGGGATGCGGCCGGGGGCAGAGCTCCCCGACGCTGACCTCGCGATCCTGGTCACCTGCGCCATCCGCCAGCACGCCGAGGACAAGGCGGCCAGCAAGCTGGGCGAGCTGGCGAAGTGGAAGGAGCAGCGCCCCGGCAGGGCGATCGCACTTACCGGGTGCATGGCTGGCGAGCACGGGGCGGGGCTCCTGCGCCGCTTCCGCTACCTCGACTACGTCTTCGACATGCGCGATACCGATGGCTTCTTCGCTCGCCTCCAGGACACCTTCCAGGGATCCCTTGAGGGACCGGTGCCCCTGCCCGCCTCCGACCGTCTCTGCTCCTACCTCCCCGTGATCCTGGGGTGCAACGAGATGTGCACCTACTGCATCGTGCCGTTCGTCCGCGGGCGGGAGAGCAGCCGGCCCAGCTCGGAGGTTGTCGCCGAGGCCGGACGGATGGTGGACGGAGGGGTGCGGGAGATCACCCTCCTCGGCCAGAACGTGAACTCGTACGTGGACCCCGAGACGGGCGAGGGGCTGGCGGGTCTGCTGGCCCGGGTGGACTCGGTGCCCGGGCTGGATCGCCTGCGCTTCCTCACCTCTCACCCAAGGAATGCCAGCGAGGAGCTACTCCAGGCGATCGCCGATCTTCCCCGCCTGTGCGAGAACCTGTACCTCCCGGTCCAATCCGGAGACGACCGGTGCCTGAGGCGCATGAAGCGCGACTACCGTGCTCAGGACTATCTCCGCATCCTGGAGCGGGCGCGAGCGTTGGTACCGGGCATCGGCCTCAGCACCGACATCATCGTGGGCTTCTGCGGGGAGACCGAGGAGGAGTTCCTGTCGACCTACAGGATGCTGGAGGAGGTCGAGTTCGACACGGTGCATGTGCAGGCCTACTCCCCGAGGCCCGGGACGGCCGCCTATCGGCGCGCCGACGACGTGCCCCTCCCGGAGAAGCAGGAGCGGCTCCAGCGGATTCTCGCGCTTCAGCGAGAGATCAGTGCCCGCCGCAACCGCGCCCTGGTGGGGCAGCGTGTCGAGGTCCTCGTGGAGGGGGTGGGGGAGGGGGAGCGCCCATACGGGCGCACCCGCCAGAACCGCCTGGCCTGGCTGGAGCCGGGGCCGAAGGCAGGGGATCTCATCTCAGCGGAGGTGGTACAAGCCACGGCCTGGCAGCTGCAGTGCGCTTGACCTTCCGGTACTGGATTGTCCCCGGACCGCAGCCCGGGAGATAGGGTGGCGGCCGCGCCCACCCCGGCCCTGCGCCAGTACCAGGAGGCCAAGGCGGCCCACCCGGACTGCATCGTCCTCTTCCGGCTCGGGGACTTCTTCGAGATGTTCGCCGAGGACGCCCTGCGGGCGGCCCCCGTCCTAGGAGTGGCGCTCACGAGCCGGGACTTCGGTCACGGGGGGCGGATTCCCATGTGCGGGGTTCCCCACCACAGCGTCGACGCGTACACCCGGCGGCTGCTTGAGGCGGGAATCAAGGTCGCGGTCTGCGATCAGGTGGAGGATGCCCGCCCAGGCGCCAAATTGGTGGAGCGAAGGGTCACCCGGGTTCTCAGCTCAGGGACCCTGGTCGAGGACTCCCTCCTGGAGCCCACCACGGCCCGCCGCTGTGCGGCCCTGCTGCCCGCCGGTGCTGCCGGAATCGGGGTGGCAGCCGTGGACTACAGCACCGGTGAGGGCCTGCTCAGCGTGCTGCCCGGCGATCTGTCATCGGCACTAACCCAGCTCGCGGCTGAGGACGTCGTCGAGGCGTTGGTCCCTGAGGCCCTGCGGGAGGGTCTCCTCTGCCCGCCGCCCCTGGACCTCACTGCCCGCCCGGAGGCCACGTTTTCCGCCTCTGCCGGTGTCGAGCTGGCGGAGAGCCTCGGCCTTCCCCCCGGCGACGGCCCGCTGGACGATGGCCGGTCCTCGGCCCTGGGTGCTCTGGCCGCCCTGGTGGCGTATGGCCGGTCCGCTCGCCTGCTCGCCGACCCGGCATTCCTTCGACTGACCTGGTCGGAGCCGGCCTGGGCAATGCGGCTCGACCTCCACACCAGGCGCAACCTCGAGCTGGTGGAGCCCCTGGCACCAGGAGGGCTGACCGCCCTGCGACTTCTCGATCGCTGCCGTACGGCTGCGGGCTCAAGGAGGATCAGAGCCTGGTTGCTGAATCCCCTCACCGAGCTCGGCCGGCTGCGCTCGCGGCAGGCCGCGGTCGCCACTCTCATGGATCGAGGGGCGGCAAGGAGCGAGCTGCTGGGGGTGTTGGCGCAATGCCGAGATCTGGAGCGGCTGACCGGCCGCTGCGCCCATGGGGTGGCAGGCCCGCGGGACCTGCAGTCGCTGGCGACCACCGTGCTCCTGCTTCCCAGGCTGGCGGAGTCCGCCGCAAGCACTGCGGACGCCCGCCTGGAGCAGCTGGCTGAGGCTCTGAGGGGCGCCCCACTGGAGATGGCCTCGAGGCTCACCAGGATCCTGGTTGCTGACCCGCCGGTGACTTCGCGCGAGGGTGGGTACATCCGGCCGGACCAGGACCAAGAGCTGGCCTCGATCCTGGAGGAGAGCCAGGGTGCCCGGCAGTACATCTCCGATCTGGAGGCCAAGGAGCGCAGCCGGACAGGGATAAGGACCTTAAAGGTGGGGTACAACCGGGTCTTCGGCTATTACATCGAGGTGAGACGGTCAGCCCAGGAGCAGCTTCCTCCGGACTACCAACGCCGGCAGACCCTGGTCGGCGCCGAGCGCTACGTCACCGCGGAGCTCAAGGAGCGGGAGCTCGTGGTCCTCTCGGCGCGGGAGCGTGCCCTGCGCCGCGAACAGGAACTGCTCCGCCAGCTCCTGGCCGAGGTGACCGCCCATGCCGCCGCCCTCTCTCGGGCCGCCGGCGCCCTGGCGGAGTTGGACGCCCTCAGTGCGCTGGCACTCACCGGCGTTGAGCTGGGGTGGGTCATCCCCGAGGTTGACGTCACGCTCTCACTCGACCTCCAAGATGGCCGCCACCCCCTGGTCGAGCAGGCTGTGGGTACCGACCGGTTCGTGGCCAACAGCTGCCGGATGGACGGAGAAGGCGAGCGGATTTGGCTCATCACCGGTCCAAACATGGCTGGGAAGTCCACCTTTCTCCGCCAGGTTGCCCTCCTCTGCCTGTTGGGCCAGATCGGGGCACCGATTCCCTGCTCCCGGGCCCGGTTCGGACTGGTGGACCGGATCTTCACCCGGGTTGGCGCCCAGGACGACATCTCAGGCGGGCGCTCCACGTTCATGGTCGAGATGACTGAAGTGGCGGAGATCCTGAGGGAGGCAACCCGGCGCAGCCTGGTCCTGCTGGATGAGGTCGGGCGTGGGACCAGCACCTACGACGGCCTGAGCCTCGCTCAGGCCATCCTCGAGGACCTACACAGCCGGCCCTCGGCTCCGGCCCGTGTCCTCTTCTCGACCCACTACCACGAGCTCACCGCCCTCGACCGTCTTCCGGGGCTCCGCAACTACCGGATGGAGGTCCACGAGGAGGGCTCCGGTCCGCATCCGGAGGTCACCTTCCTGCACACGGTGGTACCCGGGGGTGCCGACCGGTCTTACGGGCTGCACGTGGCCCGGCTGGCCGGCGTGCTCCCCACCGTGGTGGCACGAGCCGAAGAGGTGTTGCGGGAGCACGAGAGCCAGCGACCCCTGGCCCAGGAGTCGCTGGGGGGGACGCAGCTGCCCCTTCCGCTTCCTCCGTTCGACCCCTTGCTCGACGAGCTGAAGGGCCTCGAGGTGGACCGGATGACTCCTCTGGAGGCGCTGCAGAAGCTGTCTGAGTGGCAGCGCCGATCCACGGTGTCCGGATGAACATGAGCACGCCCCATCAGGGGAGGTTGGATCCCGGGAGGATCAGGCGTCTCCCGCCTGAGGTGGCCGAGTTGATAGCCGCCGGCGAGGTGGTTGAGCGTCCGGCGTCCGTCCTCAAAGAGCTGATCGAGAACTCCCTCGACGCCGGGGCAACGGCCCTGACGGTCGACATCGAGGGCGGTGGGGTCGACCTCATCCGGGTCAGCGACGACGGCTGGGGGATGACCCAGGGCGAGCTGGCCGCCGCCTTCGAGCGCCACGCCACCAGCAAATTGGCCGCAGCGGAGGACCTGGCGGCCATCGCCACCCTGGGATTCCGGGGCGAGGCCCTGGCCAGCATCGCGGCCGTCGCGGAGGTGGTGGCCATCAGCCGCGAGCGAACGGCAACCCGCGCCCATGAGGTGAAGGTCGGACCCGGGGGTATGAGGGGGCCAACGGTGACGGCGGGACCGGTCGGCACCACCATCACCGTCCGCCAGCTTTTCCAGACCCTGCCCGCCCGGCGAGCCTTTCTTCGTTCGGCGCGGTCCGAGGCGGCCGCCTGCCTCCGAGTGGTCGCCGACGCGGCTCTCGGGTGGCCTCGGGTCCGCTGCCAGCTACGCTCCCAGGGGCGGACGGTGCTCAGCACGCCGGGTAGCGGAGACCTGCTGGACGCCCTGGCGGCCGTCTTCGGTGAGGGAGCGCGCGACGCAGCGGTTGAAGTGGACGCCCCGGATGAGCAGGTGAGCGTCGCCGGGGCTGTCTGCGGCCCCAGCCGCACCTTGGCCACCCGACAGGGAACGGTGGTGTTCGTGAACGGGCGCCGGGTGCAACAGCGATCACTCCTAGCCGCCGTGGAGGCGGCCTATAGAGGAATGATGGAGGTGGACCGCCACCCCATTGCGGTTCTCCAGATCACCTGCGACCCACTTGGGGTGGACGTCAACGTCCACCCCACCAAGCGGGAGGTTCGCCTGCGGAACGAGGGGGCGGTCTTTGACTCACTACAGAGGGCCTGCTGGGAGGCCCTCCACCGTGCCCGCCCGGCGCCCATCCATTGGGAGAGCCGTCCCCCACGTGGTCAGGGCGAGCAGCCGTCCCGCTCTGCCGGCCCGCCGCATGGGCTCTGGGAGGACGGGCCGCTGCCGTCCGGGGGAGGTTCAGCGGACCCACGGCCGCTGGAGGGGGCCGGGAGCTGGAGGCCGCTGGGACAGGCTCACCACCGCTACCTGGTGGTGGAGACACCAGGAGGCCTGGCCATCCTGGATCAGCATGCGGCCCACGAGAAGGTCCTCTACGAGCGCTACCTGGAGGATCTGGCCGAGGGGCGGCCGGGGGTTGACTCCCAGGGGCTGGTGGAGCCGCTCCTGGTTGATCTTCCGGCCGGATGCGACTTCGACCAGGAGGTCGAGGCGGAGCTTTCCCGGGCGGGGTTCGAGGTGGGGCTGTTCGGGGAGCGGACCTTGAGGTGCACGGCCGCACCGGCCGGCATGCCCGCATCTCGAGCGGAGGACGCGCTCCTGGACGCGCTGACCAGGAGGGAGGCTGGTCCGTCTCAAGGTGAGCTGCATCGGATGGCGGCGCTGCTCGCCTGCCACAGCGCGGTGCGCTTCGGAGACCCCATGTCGCCGGAGGAGACCCGCGCGCTCCTGGCCTCGTTGTCCCGCACCAAGGGGGGAATCACCTGTCCCCACGGGCGGCCCGCGGTCCTGGTGATGGGGGAGGGGCTCCTGCTGACCGCCTTCCACCGGCAGTGATCGGAGGGGACCGGCGGTCGGTGGTGGCGATCATGGGTCCCACCGCATCGGGAAAGACCGCGCTCGCGGTGCAGCTGGCGCTGGCCTTCGGAGGCGAGCTGGTCAATGCCGACTCTCGGCAGGCGATCGCGGGTGTTCGGGTCGGGGTCTGCAAGCCCAGCGCAGCGGAGCTGCTCGGCGTGCCCTGCCACGGCTTGGACTGGCGCCAAATTGGAGAGCCCTACAGCGCCGCCGAGTTCGCCCTCTGTGCCCGCAAGGTGCTAGACGAGATCTGGTCCCGCGGCAGCCTCCCCATCGTCGTCGGGGGAACCGGCCTCTACGTTCGAGGTCTCCTCGGCGGCTTCGACTTCGGCGAGCTGCCTTCCTCCCCGGCCCTGAGGTCCGCCTCGCCGGGGTTGTTGTCCACCGTCGCGCCCGAGGTGGCGGCGGCGGTTGATCTGCGCAACCCCCGGCGGGTGGCGCGGGCATTGGAGCTGGCCCGGGCGGGCCGGCAGCCGGCTGCCCAGAAGCCCCAGTGGACCGCCACGCGTCTCGCCAATCGGATTGAGCGCGGCGACCTCCGGAAACGGATCGAGGCCCGGGCACATGGCCTTATCGGGCAGCCCCTGGCAGACGAGATCACCCGACTGCGAGTCCAGGGACTTTCGGACGACGTGATCAGCGGAATCGCGATCGGCTACCGCGAGGGCCTCGCCTGGCTTGATGGCCACCTCTCCGGCGTCGAAGCGGCGGACGCCATCTCGAGACGCACCTGGAGGTACGCGCGCAGCCAGCTGACCTGGCTCCGCTCCGAGCCCGAGCTCACCTGGGTGAGCTCGGCCACGGAGGCCGAGCAGCTCGTCTCGCTGGTCTTGCGGCGGGAGCCGGTGGCCACCCCGTGAGGGTATTCGACGAGGCTCGCCAGCAGCGGGGCGAGAAGGTCTTTCTGCTCGCCTGGGCACCAGGAGAGGCGGAGATGGCGCGGGTGGAGGGGGAGATGGAGGAGCTGGTGGAGCTGGCCACCACCGCGGGGGCGATTGTGGTGGGCTCCGAGATCCAGCGGCGAGCGAGCATCGACCCCGCTCTTTTCTTCGGTCGGGGCAAGGTGGAGGAGATCCGGACCTTGCACTCCGAGTTGGACTTCGGCCTGGTGATCACCAATGACGAGCTCTCACCCCGGCAGCAGCGCAATCTCGAGGACGCGCTGGGGGTCCCCATAGTGGACCGCGCCGGACTCATCCTCGACATCTTCGCCCAGCACGCCCGCTCCCGCGAGGGAAGGATCCAGGTGGAGGCCGCCCAGCTTCGACACCTCCTGCCCCGGCTCACCGGCAGCCAGAGCCGCTCTCGGCTGGGAGGCGGAATCGGCACCCGGGGACCTGGAGAGCAGCAGCTGGAGACCGATCGCCGCAGGATCCGCACCCGGCTGAGGGCTCTGGACCGCGACCTGGGCCAGGTCCGGGACAGCCGGGCCCTGCGCCGGGCCGGGCGCAAACGCCGTCCCTTCCAGACCATTGCCCTGGTCGGGTACACCAATGCGGGGAAGTCATCCCTCCTGAACAGCCTGACAGCCGGTGGGGCTCGCTCTGAGAACCAGATGTTCGCCACCCTCGACCCGACCACCCGGGCCGTTGACCTCGGGGTGGGGCCGGTCACCCTGCTGGTGGACACCGTTGGATTCATACAGAAGCTCCCGACCGAGCTGGTCACCGCCTTCCGCGCCACCCTGGAGGAGGTGGCGGAGGCCGACCTCCTGCTTCACGTGCTGGACGCCAGCCGGTCCGGTGCCATGGCCCGACTCGAAATCGTGCACTCCACCCTCGATGAGCTTGGCATCTCGGGCACGCCGATGGTGCTGGCGGTCAACAAGCTCGACCTCTGCAGTCCCGAGGCCCGTCTGCGCCTTGCCATGTACTCCTCCGAGCGCTACCTGGGGGTGGGGCTGGTGAGCGCCAGAACCGGAGAGGGACTCCCCGAGCTGCGCCGGGTGCTCTCGCGGGCGCTGTCCTCCGGCTGGGTCCCGGCCCAGGCCGTGTTCCCCTATCAGGAGCGATCGGCCGTCGACCTCTGGCGGCGTTATGGGGTCGTGGAGTCAGAGGAGTTCACGGCCGACGGCATCAGAGTCAGCGGCCGGGTCCCCGATGGTCTGTGGGGCCAGATCTCCCAGCGGCAGGCGCGAACGTAGGCGACGAGCCTCAGCGCAGCAGGCGAATGACCGCTCCCACCCGGCCCTCGATCAGCACGTCATTGGCGTAAATCGGTTCATAGGCCGGATTGGAGGGCTGGAGGCGAACCCGTCCCGGTTCACGGAACAACCGCTTCACTGTGACTTCGGACTCGCCGGTAAGCCCGTTGTCGACCCGGGCCACCACCAGAGAGCCTTCCTCGGCCTGAGTTCCCGGCCGAACCACGACCAGGTCCCCGTCGAAGATCCCGTCGCCCGTCATGCTGTCGCCGCGCACCCTGAGGAGGAAGGAGTCATCGCCACCGGCAATCTCCGGCCCGACCACGATCTGGTCTTCGATGTTCTGCTCCGCCAACAGCGGGGCTCCGGCCGCCACCTGTCCCACGAGGGGAAGGGTCCTGGCTGAGGCCAGGCGCTGACGCGCATCGATGGCTTCAGACAACGTTACCGTCCGCGACTTTGTCGGGTCCCGGTGGATCACCCCGAGACGCTCCAGCGTATTTAGGTGGGTCTGCACTGTCGAACTGGAGGTGAGGCCCACGGCACGCCCGATGTCACGCACCGACGGG
>JAKAVU010000125.1 GCA_021817185.1 bacterium | reverse complement strand
GATGCGTTTGATGAGGTGGCTGAGCATGGCTTTCGCGATCCGAACTGAGGGGCTCTCCAAGGACTATGGACATGGGCGCGGACTCTTTGACCTCGACCTTGAGGTGTCGGTCGGCGAGGTCTTCGGCTATTTAGGGCCCAACGGCGCCGGGAAGACCACTACCATCCGGCTCCTCATGGACATGGTTGGGCCCACCCGGGGCCGCGCCGAGATCTTCTCGACCGACTGCCAGGCCACCCCTGTCCAGGTGAAGCGGATGGTGGGCTACCTGCCCGGGGAGATGCCTCAGTGGGGAGGACTGCGCGGCCGCGATGTGGTGGCCTACGTGGGCGGGCTCCGGGGCGGGCTCGACGAGCAGCGCGTTGGCGACCTGGCGGAGCGGCTGGACCTGGACCTGGGCCGGCGCTACCGCGAGTACTCATCGGGAAACAAGCGCAAGCTCGGACTGGTGCTGGCCTTCATGAGTCGATCGCCACTGCTGATCCTCGATGAGCCCACCACCGGCCTGGACCCACTCATCCAGCAGGAGTTCTATCGCCTGGTCGAGGAGGAGGCGGCTGGCGGGGGCACCGTCTTCCTCTCCTCGCATGTGCTGTCCGAGGTCGAGCGCGTCTGCCAGCGCGTGGCCATCCTCCGGGCCGGCCACCTGGTCCAGGTCGCTCGCCTCGACGAGCTGCACAATCTCCGCTACCGCCGCCTGGAGGCTGACCTGGGCAAGGAGATCGCCCTGGAGGCGGTGCGCGCTCTGCCTGGCGTGGAGGACGTCACTGGGGAAGGTCATCATCTGAGTTGCGCGGTGCGTGGTGACTTCGGACCGCTCCTCGAGCTGTTGGGCCAGGGCCAGGTCCTCAACCTGATCACCCACGAGCCAAGCCTGGAGGAGGTCTTCCTGGCGGTCTTCCGAGATGAAGTGGAGGTGGCTGGAGCGTCCCCTGGGGACAATCCGTGACGGCGGACCCACAAGGTCCGCTCTCACCTATACCCGCAACCAGACCCGGCTCAGGGCGGGGCTTCCTCACCACCCTGAGGTACGGACTGCGGGCCCACCGCTGGGCTCTGGCGGGCGTCGCCTTCCTGGGGTTCTTCTCGCCATACACGACGGGCGTTTCCTACCTCGCCGCCGCTGGGACGGCGGCGGCCAGGGCTAGCTTCGGGCGGCAGACGCTGGCCCTTGGCCCGCAACTGGCCTATCTCATCCCACTCCCGCTGCGCCCCGATACCGTTGCCGGGTACGTCTGGTGGAAGGGACTGGCATGGTTGACCCTAGTCTTCGCCGCCTGGGGCCTGGCCGCTGCCACCGGAGCCATCCGCAATGAGGAGGAGCGCGGCCTGCTCGAAGCTTGGCTCGCCTCGCCCGTGGGGCGGACCCGCCTGGTGCTGTCCCGGGCCGTTGCCTTCACCCTGGCAGCGGGTGTCGCGGTGGTGGCCGCCGGGCTCGGCACCGCCGCCGGGGTGGCTGCCGGCAAGGGCTCGATACCTTCCGACGCGCTCTTAGAGCAGGCGCTTCCGCTGCTGGGAATCGCCCTGGTCTGCTTCGGAGTCGGCCTGATCGCGGCCCAGCTCGCCACCACCCGGCGGGGGGCGTTGGGCCTGGGCGGGTCAGTCCTGCTTGCCCTTTACGCTCTCGACGCCCTAGCCCGTGTCGATCCGGGTCTGGACGGCGTGGCGGTCGTTTCCCCGTTCCACCTTGCGGACCTCACCACTGCGGTGGCTCCCGGTGGCCAGTTCCAGGGACCGCCAACTTTGGCTCTCTACCTGGCCGCCATTGGTCTCATCGGCGTTGCGGTAGCGGCGTTCCGGCGGCGCGACCTGGGGGCCAGTCTGCTGGGTGGGCGCGTCGACACCACCTCGGCGGGGCCATCGCGGGTGTCCATTACCCTACTGCGACTTCCGGTCCTGCGCAGCCTCTGGCAGCAGCGGCTGGGGCTCGCCGGCTGGGCGGCGGGGACCATGGTGGGAGCCGCATTGATCGTATCCCTCGCCCGGGGAACTGGCAAGCTGCTGGGATCCATCTCGGGCTTCTCGCGGTTTGTGCAGGCCGCCGGCACCAGCAGCGCAGCCACCGCGGTGGTCGGCTCGGTCTGGCTCAGCATCGCGGCCCTGATCGTTGCCGCCTATGCCATCAACCAGACCGCCCATTGGGCGGCGGACGACGCTGAGGGCAGGCTGGAGATGGAGATCGCCCAGCCCCTTCCGCGCTGGGCGGTGGTTGCCGAACGGTGCGTCACCCTCATGCTGGGGGCGTTACTGCTGGCGACACTGGGTTCCCTCGTGACCGCCGCCGTGGCCCCGAGCCAGGGGGTCCACCTCGACCTCGGTCGGCTGCTTCTGGCGACCGCACTCCTGGCCCTTCTGGCGCTCACCTTCGGGGCCATCGGCGCCCTGGTAATCGCGCGGTACCCACGGGTCGCGGTCCCCGTGCTCGGAGTGGTCGCCGTGGCCGGCTTCTACCTGCCCTTGCTGGCGCCCCTCCTGCGGTGGCCCACCTGGGCCCTGGACCTCTCCCTCTTCCATCTGTATGGCACGCCGCTGACCACCGGCGTGGACTGGGGCGGACTTTGGGTGATGGTCGCGGTCGTGGTCATGGGGTTCGGAGGCGCGATGGTGGAGATGCGGGTTCGCGAAGTCGGCCGCTGACGCCGCGGTCCGGCTACCCCGCTGCTGAGCGGGTGGCTTCGCCCAATCCTCCCTGGCTGGGGACCTCTCATGGTTTAGATGTCCACAGGGCGGAGGCCGTCGAGGCGATGCGGTCCGCGGAGAACAGCTTCGCCGGGACCGATGAAGTTGGAGCCCACCACCGCACCTATGAGGTGCCGGCCAATCCCACCGCGGCGCGCGGTCCCCCGCGACTACGGCATGACCGGAAATACCAGGGCCTCTGGCCCTGGCCGCCGAAGGCACGATCAGGGGAGTGAAACGCCGTCCACGTTGGAAAAGCGAAGGGGAACCTCGGACCACCTGGTCCCTCCGTCCAGGGTTCGGAACAGAGATCCTGAGCTCAGCAGCCAACCGTCGTCCGCACCGGTGAAGCCGATTGCGGACGGGGCCGTGCTCGCCGGCAGGCTGAGCGACGCTGGGGCCGCCCGGCCCCGTCCCCCGACCCACATGGTGGGCGCCGGGCTGTACCACCAGCCCTTGATCCCCAGCGCCCAGATCGACCCACCGGGGCTCACGGTCACCGCCTGGGGGAGGAGGGGGCCCTTGACCGCCACGGTTCGGGGGACCGAGTTGCCCGTCCAGCTCCTCCACCCCCACCCGTAGAGGGTCACAACCACCGTCTGTCCCCCAATCACGGTGGCCGCGAAGTCGGCCGGACTAGAGGGCGCCGCCAGATCAGCAAGCTGCAGCGGGGTCCACCGGCGTCCTCCGTCACCGGTCTGAAGCACCTCCACGGTGTCGGTGCCGAAGCCGAGGTCCACCTCCGCCCAGCCGCGGGCAGCACTCTGGAATTCGAGGGCGGCCACCTGCAGTCCCTGTCCCGGCCAGATGAGCCGCCGCCAGGTCCGGCCCCGGTCGGTCGTCTTGAGCAAAGTCCCTGAGCTCGTGACGGCGTACCCGACCTGCAGTGATCCCCAGGAGATGGCGGAGGTGGCCGTGGCCGGCAAGGTCGGCCCGGCCGCCCAGGCCCTGCCGCCGTCGGTAGTCTGCAGGCTCACATCGGTGCCGCCCACCTGCAGTTGAGCCACGCCAGTGCGGGAGTGGCCTTCGAAGAATTGCACCGCGCTCAGCTGGGGAGCGGTCACCTGGCCCTGCAGCTGCCAGTTGTCCCCGCCATCTGACGAGGAGACCAGCAGCCCCTGTGACGACACGGCCAGCAGGTTGCTGCCAGGACCGGTCGCGAAGGCGCAGGGGTGGAGCGCCAGATGGCTGGAATCTGTGAGTTCGCCGGATGGGAGCAGAGTCAAGAGTGATGGGGAGCAGGCCGTAATCGATAGCGGCGCACAGACCGGGTCCAGCCCAGCTCCGACGGTGGTCTGGCCTGAGTTGGAGATACCCACCGCCGTGAGTGGAAGGCCGCCGTGGCCGGTGATGTGTTCCGCCTTCCAACTCGTCCCACCGTCGAAGGTCTCCAGTACCTCCTGGGGCGAGGTGCCGGGTCCGGCGCCTGTGGTGCACCCTGGAGCGCCTCCGACCGCGACTCCCCGTGCGCCCGCGCCAGCGATGGCGGCCAAGGGCTCAGGGGACGAGGCCACCACCCGGAAGCTCCGACCCCCATCCGAGCTGAGTTCGATCAGCCCGGTACGACCCAGGGAGCCGCCCACCAGCAGGTCTCCGGCTTGGGTGACCATGGCGGTGGGGAACACCCCGTCGGCTGGCAGGTTGGCCAGCTCCGACCACCCTTCGCTGGGCCGGTAAACGAATAGGGGCAAGGGGGTGAGGGAAGTTGGCGGCGCGGGCTGTCCCATTCCCGCTTGGGGGCACAGCTGCGCCCAGACGGTGAGCGCTCCGGGGGAGGCAGCGCACAGGGAGCCCGAGGGCGAGCAGCTGATGGCGTCATAGGTCGCTGGGAAGGTCCCGGAGACCGGGGTCTCTTTCCAAGGCGTCGCCGAATTCAGGGAGCCTGTGATCGACAGATTGCGGAGCCCGGCACCGGCGAACTGATAGCCAAGTCCAAGGACCCGGCCCCCACTGAGCAGCGCCGCGGCGGTCACGTCGAAGTCCAGGTGCCGCACCTGCCAGGACGCGGATGTCGATCTGCGGAAGGCCAGCAGATTGCACCAGGCGAAGAGCTGGCCCTCAGAGGAGCTGACCACCACATAGTCGACGTTGGGGCCCCCGGTGACCTGGGCCCCACCACCCGCTGCGGTCTGTTGGCAGTTGGGTGCGGACGTGGCCGGCTGCGCCGGAGAGAACTCCACACTGGTCGGAAGCCGGGGTGAGTTCGAGGAGGCACAGCCGGAAACTGCTACCGCCAGGCTCAATGCCGCCCCGCTCAGGGCCGCCCCCCAGGGCCGCCTCCTGCGGCTCGCCGGCACATGGCGGATCGTCGTCACCTCGGCGCAACGGCTCGCGGCGGACAGGAGTTTCGCAGGCCAATGCGGCCGCGGTCGCCAAGGGTCAGCTGCTCAGGCGCCCCGGGGATGCGGCCTCAAGGTGGCGTGTGGTTGGGAGGTCAAGGTGGAAACGGTGGCGCCGGCCGACTCCCGACACCAGCCCGGGAGGAACGTGGCCCAGAGGGGCAACAACCGCCTCCGGCCGAGTCGGCGCCCCACAAGCAGGCTCGCGGCAGCGGATCAGGGGCGGCCCTGGCCACCGCCCCCGGCCAGGGGATCCCCGTGAACAACGCCCTTGATGGAGTTCCGCCCTCACTCCCGACCCCGGCTCCCTCAGGCTGGGCACATCCCGCACCCGGCTGCCAGCGAGGCGGCCCCGGACCCGCCCGAATCCCGGCCGGTACCAAACCGACCGCTGCTTGGTCCTCTTGTCTAGTCCGGGACGTTCGCCTCCAGCTCATCGAGCCAGGCTCGGGCCGAGGCGTCGCTGGGTGCCCGCCAGTCGCCCCGCGGGGAGAGCGACCCACCCGAGCCCACCTTGGGCCCGTTGGGCAGGGCTGAGCGCTTGAACTGACTGGTGGCGAAGAAGCGCTCCAGGAAGATGCGCAACCACCCTTTGATCTCGGCAAGGTCGTAGGAAGTGCGCTCGCCCTTGGAACCGGCGTCGGGCCAATCGCCCTCGGCGGGGTCATGCCAGGCGTGGTGCGCAAGGAAGGCCACCCGGCTGGGGAGGTACCCGTAGCGCAGCAGGTAGTAGAGGTGGAAATCCTGCAGCTCGTAGGGGCCCACAACCTCCTCGGAGCGCTGCGCTGGCAGCTCGCTCTGCCCGTCCCCGGAGGGGACTAGCTCCGGAGAGATCTCGGTGGCCAGGATCGCCCGCAGCGCGTCCGAGGCCTCGGCGCCCAGGCTGTCGGTCTCCGCCATCCAGCCCACCATGTGGCGGATCAGGGTCTTGGGCACCGAGGCGTTCACGCTGTAGTGGGACATCTGGTCGCCGACCCCGTAGGTGCACCACCCCAGCGCCAGCTCACTGAGGTCGCCGGTCCCCACTACCAGCGCCTGGTGCTGGTTGGCGAGGCGGAAGAGGTGGGAGGTTCGCTCCCCTGCCTGGACGTTCTCGAAGGTGGTGTCGTAGACCGGCTCGCCGAGAGCCGCGGGGTGGCCCAGGTCGCGCAGCAGCTGCAGGCAGGATGGCCGGATGTCGATCTCAGCGGCGGAGACCTGCAGAGCCGTCATGAGCCGGTGGGCGTTCTCTCTGGTCCTCTGACTGGTGGCGAATCCGGGCATGGTGTAGGCGAGGATGTTGGACCGTGGCCACCCCAACCGGTCCATGCATTTGACCGCTACCGCCAGAGCGGCGGTGGAGTCCAGCCCCCCGGAGACCCCGATGACCAGCCTCTCCAGGCCCGTGGCCCGCAGCCGCGTGGACAAACCCTGGACCTGGATCTGGTGCACCTCGGCGCAGCGCTGGCTGCGTTTCGCCGGGTCGCTGGGGACGTAGGGGAAGCGCGCAATCCGCCGCTCCAGCGCCACCGGGGCTGCGGGGGCGGCCAGCGGCACCATCACGGTCCGCTGAGCGGAGACCTGGTCCAGGTGGTCCCTGCGAGCGTCGTGGAAGCTGGTGAAGCGGAGCCGGTCGGCGGCGAGGCGGCTCAGGTCCACATCGGCAGTGATCAGCTGCTCCTCCGCGGCGAACCGCTCGGACTCCGCGAGATGGTCGCCGTTCTCGTACACCATGGCCTGGCCATCCCAGGCCAGGTCGGTGGTCGACTCACCCTCCCCGGCGGCCGTGTAGAGATAGGCGGCCAGGCAGCGAGCGGACTGAGAGGCGCAGAGCTGCCGGCGATACTCCGACTTCGCCACCAGGGCGTTGGACGCCGAGACGTTGATCAGTACGCTGGCCCCCCCGAGCGCGGCCAGGCTGCTCGGGGGGATCGGCACCCAAAGGTCCTCGCAAACCTCGACGTGGAAGGTGAGCCCCTCGATCCCTGACGCTTGGAACAGCAGGTCGGACCCGAATGGGACGGTCGCTCCGAGGAGCCGGACCTCCGGCTGGAAGGAGTCCCTGGCGGCGCCGAACTGGCGCTCCTCATAGAACTCCCGATAGGAGGGGAGGTAGCTCTTGGGTACGACGCCCGCCACCCGGCCGCTGTGAACCACCACGGCGCAGTTGAAGAGGAGCCCCTGAGTCCGAATCGGGGCGCCCACCACGAGGGCGCAGTTCAGTTCCGACGATCCCTCCACGATCGATCGCAGCCCCCCCTCCACAGCTCGGTCCAGGGCATCTTGGTGGAAGAGGTCGTCGGCGGTGTAGGAGGAGAGGGCCAGCTCGGGGAAGGCGACCAGGACCGCACCTCGCGCCGAAGCCTGGCGGGCCAGCTGAAGGATCCGCTCGGAGTTGGCGGCAGGGTCGGCGACCCGCACCCTGGGGGTGGCCAGTGCCACCCGGGCGAACCCGTGGCGGTAGAGCGAATGGAAGTCGGTCACGGCGCGTCCCTCCGGTCCGGTGGGCCCGCCTGGGCGCCTCCTGCCATCGTACGATGGCAGGGTGCCGAGGCAGGGTCAGATCAGTTGAGGGTTCGGGCGTTGCCGCCGACATGGGCCGTGCTGGACGGCCTGATGTCGGAGAAGTAGGCCCGGCACACCCGGTCGATCAGATCTGGCGACAGCTCGGGCGGGACCCCCAAATAGCGGGCGGTCGCCACTAGCTGGCTCACCAGGTCGCGAGGATGGCAACCACGGAGCGGACGGCCGGTGGGATGGTAGTGGCGCTCCATCAGGTACTCCACCGCTCGGGAGGAGTGCGCCAGGCCCTGGGAGCGGCAGACGCGCTCGAAGATGAGGCGGAATTGGTCGGCGCTGGGGTCGGGGACGTGCGCCTTGTAGCGGACCCGGCGCAGGAAGGCCTCGTCGATCAGCTCGCCCGGGTCCAGGTTGGTGGAGAGCACCAGCATGGTGGCGTAGGGGACGCTCACGGTGGTGCCCGCCCGGGCGACGTTGAGATAGTCGATGCCGGACTCCAGCGGCACGATGAGGCGGTTGAGGATCTGCCGGGGTGGGATCATCTGCCGACCGAAGTCGTCCACATGGAAGATGCCGCCGTTGGCCTTCAGCTGCAGCGGCGCCTCGTAGAAGCCCAGGCTCCGGTCGAAGGCCAGCTCCAGCTCATTGCCTCTCAGCTCTCCCCCGGCGTGGATCACCGGCCGGTACACCAGCACCCACCTCTGGTCGTGGGTCAGGGGCGGGCCGGAGACCGGGCGGTGGTGCACCGGGTCGAACAGCCGGATCACCTCGCCATGCACGTAGAGGGCGTGGGGGATGAAGATCGGATCCCCG
>JAKAVU010000124.1 GCA_021817185.1 bacterium | reverse complement strand
GGAGCATGTCTTGACCGAATACCGCCGTCACCTGGGACGGGGGAACCCACGCGGACCTCGGGCCCTGTGATCCAGTCCGCAGCTCCGGTCAAGCCACGGACCGGCCTCGCGCTGCTCGTGATCGTGATCGGAGTCCTGATGGCGGCGGTGGACACGACCATCGTGGTCTTGGCGCTCCCCGAGATGGAGCGCGCGTTGCACGTCCCTCTGGCCGACGTCATCTGGGTGATCATCGGCTACCTGCTGGTGATCACCCTGTTGGCGACTCAGGTGGGGCGGCTGGGCGACATGTTCGGACGGGTGCGCATGTACGAGACCGGGTTCCTGGTCTTCATCGTGGGGTCGGCCCTCTGTGCCCTGGCCGGGAACGAGGCCAGCATCATCGGCTTCCGCCTCTTCCAGGGGATCGGCGGAGCGCTGATCACCGCCAACAGCGGGGCGGTCATCGCCGACACCTTCCCGCCCGAGACCCGGGGCCGGGCCTACGGCTTCAACAGCATCGGCTGGAACGTGGGGGCGATTCTGGGAATCCTGTTGGGGGGGTTGATCATCACCTTCCTCTCCTGGCGCTGGATCTTCTGGATCAACGTCCCCGCGGGGGTCATCGCCTTCGCGCTCGCCCTCCGGGTGCTGCGCGACTCCGGCAGTCGCCAGCACCAGCGTCTGGACTACGCGGGGATGGTCACACTCGGGGGCGGCCTCTTCGGGGTCCTGTGGGCGATCACATCCCTGGCGACCTCCAGCTTCTCGCCCAGCATGCTCGGGTTTCTGGTGGGTGGGCTGATCCTGCTGCTCGCCTTCACGCTCATCGAGCGGGCCAGCCCGGCGCCGATGCTGGATCTGTCACTGTTCCGCATCCCCACCATGAGCCCGACCTTGCTCGCCTCCCTCTTCCAGGGCCTGGCCAATTTCGCGGTTCTCTTCCTGGTGATCATGTACCTGCAGGGGGTGCGGCGCCTCAGCCCCCTGGACTCCTCCTTGCTGCTGGTGCCGGGCTATCTGGTGGGCGCCTTCGTGGGTCCCTACGCGGGCCGGCTGTCCGATCGGATCGGGGTGGTGTGGCCGGCGACCATCGGGTTGCTCATCGAGATAGTGGCCCTGCTGGTGTACGCCCAGGTCCAGGTCACCACCCCCCTGGCGGTGGTGACGATCGCCGCCGTGATCAACGGGGTGGGTGCGGGCTTCTTCTTCCCCGCCAACAACTCGGCGGTGATGAAGGCCGCACCGGGGCGCGCGTTCGGGACCGCCTCGGGGATGCTGCGGACCTTTGCCAACGTGGGCATGGTCTTCTCCTTTTCGGTCGCGATCCTGGTGGCCGCGCGCTCGATCCCCCGCGGGCTGGCGTTCGCGATCTTCGTGGGCACCACCCGGCTCGACCACCACCTGGCGGCCGTCTTCACCGACGGGGTCCATGCGGCCTTCTACTCATCGGTGGCCTTCATGCTGGTGGCGCTGGTGCTGTCCGGCACCAGGGTGCTCCGGGCGCGACCCCGGGTCGGCCCCCGGGCGCCCGGCGGTGGCCGGGCCGCGACCCCCGACTCCGGGAGTGCCGCGCCCATGGAGCAGCCCAGCCTGGGAAGGCCGGCGGGCTGACCCGAGGGCCGGCTCCAGCCCGAAGGTGCCGCCGGTTAGGTTCGGCCCTCAGGAAGGGGTCGGGTTGCCGGTCCAGATCCCCGCCCGATAGAGTCGGCCCGGCAGCGTAGTCCCCAGGATCGTCTCCAGGAACGAGGCGGTCTCGCAGAGCGCCTCAAGGTCTATGGGCGAGGTCGCCCCGACCCGGGTCAGCATGTGGAGCAGATCTTCGCTGCACACGTTGCCGGTGGCGCGCGGCGCAAACGGACACCCGCCGATCCCGCCCACCGACCCCTCGAAGCGCCTGACCCCCAGCTCATAGGCGGCCAGCGCGTTGGCGAGGCCCATCGCACGGGTGTCGTGGAAGTGAAGCGAGAGCTGCTCGGTGGGGATCCCCGAGCGCAGCAGGTTCTCGATCAGGGAGCCGACCTGGCGCGGATCCGCGACCCCGATGGTGTCGGCGATCCCGATCTCGTCCGCGCCCAACTCCTGACAGCGGTCGGCCAGGTCCACCACCCTATCCTCCCCCACCCTGCCCTCGAACGGGCACCCGAAGGCGACGCTGAGGCCGACGTCGAACCGGCAGTGGGCGGCCTGCGCCGCTGACGCCATCTCGGCCAGCTCAGCCAGGGTCTGCTCCACCGTGCGATTCAGGTTGCGCTGGTTGAAGCTGTCAGTGACCCCGAGGTTGGCCACCACGCGGCGGGCACCGGCGCTGAGGGCGCGCTCCAGCCCCCTGGCGTTGGGCACCAAAACCCTAACCCGGGCCATGACCGCGTGCCCCCGGGTCGCCACCAAGCGAGTGATGAGATCCTCGGCGTCCGCCATCTTGGGAACCCATCGGGGCGACACGAACGAGGCCGCCTCGACCTGGTCCACCCCGGCATCCAGCAGCCGTCCGACCAGCTCCAGCTTGGACCCGGTGGAAAGCTCCCGGTCGAGGTTCTGGAGGCCGTCGCGCGGTCCGACCTCGGTGAAGAACAGCATCTGGGTGTGCCCGGCGGAGGGATCCATTCCGGGCCAGTCTAAGTGGCCGTGCCGCATGCCGGGGAGCCGGCGCGTCGAGTCCTCGAGCCGCGGCCGCTCATGCGATCTTCCTCCCACCTGCGAATGCCACCGAGGACATTCGGACCGGCAAGGACAGCAAGTGAAGGCTCCGGGGAGGCGGAGATGGCCCAACGGGATCCCCACGCAGCGGTATCCTGTACGCCAGGGTCGGGTCGAGCGACTTGGAGGCCGTATGTCGATCAGCAAGCGCCTTCCCATGTGGCCGGTGGTGCGACAGCTGGCGGAGGGGGATCCGCTCGGCCTCGGGCGTGCCGCGGCGTCGGCCAAGACCAGGGCAATCGCCCCCAGAACCGCTCTGGCGGATCGCGTGGTGCCGTCGATCTGCCCCTACTGCGCCGTGGGATGTGGCCAGTTGGTGTACGTCAAGGACGAGCAGGTCACCCAGATCGAGGGGGATCCCGGCAGCCCGCTCTCGCGGGGGCGGCTGTGCCCCAAGGGGTCGGCCAGCAAGGAGCTGGTCAACAGCCCGCTGCGGGAATTGAAGGTGAAGTACCGTCGGCCGCACGGCAGCGCCTGGGAGGAGCTGGAGCTGGACCAAGCGATGGAGATGATCGCGGACCGGGTCATCGCCACCCGGCGGGCGACCTTCGAGCGCAGCGACGCTCAGGGCCGCCCGCTGCGGCGCACCATGGGCATCGCCAGCCTGGGCGGCGCCACCATCGACAACGAGGAGAACTACCTGTGGCGCAAGCTGATGGTCGGCCTGGGCGTCGTCCAGGTCGAAAATCAGGCCCGAATATGACACTCGGCCACAGTTCCCGGTCTGGGAACCAGCTTCGGTAGGGGCGGCGCCACCACCTTCCCCGGGGATCTCCAGAACTCCGACTGCATCGTGGTCATGGGCTCGAACATGGCCGAGTGCCACCCGGTCGCCTTCCAGTGGGTGGTGGAGTCGAAGCTGAAGGGCGGCAAGCTGATCCACGTCGACCCTCGGTTCACCCGCACCAGCGCGCTGGCTGACCAGCACATCCCGCTTCGGGCGGGCAGCGACATCGCCTTCCTCGGCGGCCTGATCCACTACGTGCTCGAAAACGAGCGCTACTTCCGCGATTACGTGCGCAGCTACACCAATGCCGCGACCCTCATCGACGAGCGCTTCGTGGACACCGAGGATCTGGACGGCTTCTTCTCCGGCTGGGATCCCGAAACCCGCAGCTACGACAACTCCACCTGGCAGTACCAGGATGGCGTCGTCCACGCCTCGGCGGGCCAGCGGGGAGTCCCTCAAGCCAGGCAAGCTGACCAGGCGGTGGTCGGCCGGGTCTCGGATGAGGACCCATCCCTGGAACACCCGAGGTGCGTGTTCCAGCTCCTGCGCCGCCACTTCTCGCGCTACACCCCGGAGATGGTGGAGTCGGTGTGTGGAGTCCCCCGGGATCAGTTTCTCAAGTTGGCGGAGACGATCTGCGACCGCTCCGGCCCCGAGCGCACCACCGCCTTCGTTTACGCGGTCGGGTGGACGCAGCACACCACCGGCGCCCAGTTCATCAGGACCGCCGCCATCCTGCAGCTTTTGCTCGGCAACATGGGCCGCCCCGGCGGTGGCATCCTGGCCCTGCGGGGACACGCCAACATCCAGGGGGCGACTGACATCGCGACCCTCTTCGACGTCCTGCCGGGGTATCTGCCGGTGCCCAAGGTCGACGATCCCACCGATCTGGACGAGTTCTGCCGTCTCAACGGCGGCGACGCCGGCGGCTACTGGGGCAACCTGCGCAGCTATCTCGTCTCGCTCTTGAAGGCCTACTGGGGCCAGGCCGCCACCGCCGGCAACCAGTACGGCTTCGACTACCTGCACCGGCTGACTGGGGACCACTCCACCTACCAGAGCACCCTGGGGATGGTGGATGGTTGGGTGAAGGGCTTCTTCGTGCTCGGGGAGAACCCGGCGGTGGGCTCGGCGCACGGCAGCCTGCACCGCCAGGGCCTGCGCAACCTGGACTGGTTGGTGGTGCGCGATCTCTATGAGATCGAGACCGCCAGCTTCTGGTACGACTCGCCCGAGGTCGCCTCTGGGGAGGTCCGTCCCGAGGACATCGGCACCGAGGTCTTCTTCCTCCCGGCAGCGGCCCATACCGAGAAGGCCGGCTCCTTCACCAACACCCAGCGCCTGCTGCAGTGGCATGAGCAGGCGGTCGAGCCCCGCGGGGACTGCCGGTCGGAGCTCTGGTTCGCCTACTGGCTGGGGCGCAAGATCCGGGAGAAGCTGGCCGCGGCCCCCGAGCTCGACGACCGGCCCATCATCGACTTGAGTTGGGACTATCCGCTCCTCGAGTCCCAGGATCCAGATCCCGAGGCGGTCCTGCGGGAGATCAGCGGCTGGTCTGGCGATCAGAAGCCGCTTCCGGGCCTGGGGGCGATTCAGGGCGACGGATCCACCACCTGTGGGTGCTGGATCTACGCGGGCGCCTTCGCAGGCGGCATCAACCGCACCGCCCAGCGCCGGCCCCACTGGGAACAGAACTGGGTGGCGCTGGATTGGGGCTGGGCATGGCCGATGAACCGGCGAATCCTCTACAACCGCGCCTCCGCGGACCCCGCCGGGCGACCCTGGTCGGAGCGCAAGCGCTACGTCGAGTGGAGTGAGCAGGAGGCCCGCTGGGTCGGGCCCGATACCCCCGACTTCCCGGCGGATCGGCGGCCCGACTACGTCCCCCCGGCGGGAGCGGTGGCGGAGAACTCGCTGGCCGGTGACCGGCCGTTCATCATGCAGGCCGACGGCCGGGGCTGGCTGTTTGCTCCCAGCGGGGTTGTCGACGGCCCCCTGCCCACGCACTACGAGCCCCACGAGTCGCCGGTGCGCAACGCGCTATACGAGCAGGAGCGCAACCCGGCCCGGCAGCGCTTCCGGCGCCCCGACAACCCCTACCACCCGTTCCCGGGCGAGCCCGGGAGCGAGGAGTATCCGTTCGTGATGACCACCTACCGGCTCACGGAGCACCACACCGCCGGCGGCATGAGCCGGTTCCTGTCGCGGCTGAGCCAGCTGCAGCCGGAGATGTTCTGCGAGGTGAGCCCCGAGCTGGCCGAGGCCCGCGGGCTGCGACCCGGCGGGTGGGCCACCATCGTCACCATGCGGGCGTCGATCGAGGCCCGGGTGCTCATCACCCCCCGGATGACAGCGTTGCGGGTCGGAGATCGCTGGATCCACCAGGTAGGACTGCCCTACCACTGGGGAAGTCGAGGCTTGGTCCGGGGAGACTCCGCCAACGACCTCTTCCCGCTGGTGCTGGACCCGAACGTGCACATCCAGGAGGTCAAGGCGGCCACCTGTGACATCCGGCCCGGGCGCCGCCCGCGAGGTGGGTTCGAGTGACCGCGGCCAGCCCGCGCCAGGCGGCCGTCCCACTGCCCGTGTGGCAGGCGGGGGGGACCCGGATGGGCTTCTTCACCGACAGTTCCATCTGCATCGGCTGCAAGGCCTGTGAGGTCGCCTGCAAGGAGTGGAACGGGGTGCCTGACCGCGACCCCGCGTGGTCGGGCAACTCGTACGACAACACCCTTCGCCTCGGGGCCAACAGCTGGCGCCACGTGGCCTTCGTGGAGCGGCACCACCCCGACCAGGGCGGCGGCCTGCAGTGGCTGATGAGCTCGGACGTGTGCAAGCACTGCACCCGCGCTGCCTGCCTGGAGGTCTGCCCAACCGGCGCGATCTTCCGCAGCGAGTTCGGAACCGTGGTGGTTCAGGAGGACATCTGCAACGGCTGCGGCTACTGCGTATCGGCGTGCCCCTTTGGGGTCATCGAGCGGCGTCAGGACGACGGCAGGGCTTTCAAGTGCACCCTCTGCTACGACCGTCTCAAGGTCGGCGAGACGCCGGCCTGCGCCAGGGCCTGCCCCACCGAGTCGATTCAGTTCGGCCCGCTCGACGAGCTCCGCGAGCGCGCCCGAACACGGTTGGAGCAGGTCCGCCAGGAGCCCGGCCACGAGCAAGCCCAGCTCTACGGGGCCGACGGCTCTGACGGGGTCGGCGGGTTCGGGGCGTTCTTCCTGCTCCTCGACAAGCCCGAGGTCTACGGGCTGCCCCCGGCCCCCACCTACCGGCGATCCGAGCTCGCGGCCATGTGGGGGATGGCTTCGGCGGCGTCGATGCTGATCCTGGCCGGGGTCGTGGGCTCCCTGCGGCGGCAACGGCGGTGAGCCCGGGATCGCAGAGCGCGGAGCGGGCCATGGTGCCACCCGTCCAGCCCCGCTCCTACTACGGACTGCCGATCGTGAAGCGACCGGCCTGGACCATCGAGGTGCCCTGGTACTTCTTCGTGGGCGGCGCGACCGGCGCGCTGGCCGCCACGGCCATGGCCGCCCGACGCTCGGGGCAGGCTCGGCTGGCAAGACGGGCCCGCCGGATGGCGCTGCTCGGGAGCCTGGTGAGCCCGATCCTGCTGATCTCCGACCTGGGCCGGCCCGAGCGATTCCTGAACATGCTGCGGGTCTTCCGCCCCACCTCCCCAATGAGCGTCGGTAGCTGGACGCTGGTGGGGCTGGGATCCGCCCTCGGCGCCGGAGAGGTGGCTGAGCAGCTGGGGCTTCCCGGGTTCGCGGTGACGGGTGCCGACACCGCGGCCGGGGTGCTCGGCCCCATCCTCTCCACGTACACCGCGGTTCTGATCGGTAACACCGCCAACCCCATCTGGCGGGGAGCCCGGCACCTCCTGCCGTTCGTGTTCGCGGGCAGCTCCCTCGCCTCCGCGGGTGCTGCCGTTTGCGTCACCAGCCCGGTCGGCGACGCCCAGGCCGGCCGACGCATGGTCGGATGGGGCACCGTGCTGGAGCAGGGGGCGGGGCTGGCGATGGAGCGGAAGCTCGGCGACCTCGCCAGGCCGTATCGGGAGGGCCGGGCAGGGACTCTCAACCGGTGGCAGCGCTTCAGCTCCCTGGCGGGTTCGGCGTTGGTCGTGACCTGGGGCCGGCGCAGCCGGAGAGCGGCCGTGATCGGCTCGGCGCTGACCCTGGCCGGGTCGGCCGCGCTCAGGCAGTCGATCTACCAGGCCGGGTTCCAATCCGCGGAGGATCCGCGCTACCTGGTGGAGAGCCAGAGCTGAACCCGGCCCGGCCGGGCCGGGGACCTCCGCAGCGGGTGTTAGCCCCTACAACTCCACTGCCGGCTCGTGGGGCTTGCCGGGGTGGCGGGCCCTGAAGGCGGCCACCTTCTGGCGGCTCAGGCAGCTCTGGCTGCAGAACCGCTTGGAGCCGTTGCGGGAGGTGTCCACGAAGACCCGGTCGCAGCGCTCCGCATGGCAGACCCCGAGGCGAGCCTGGCCGCCGGTGCCCACCACGATCGCCAGGGCGGTGGCGCAGGTGGCGCCTCGGGCCTCGGCTCGACCCGCCTCCTTCTCCTGACTCTGAAAGTGCAGGTGCCAGGGCTCCCCGTCGTGGCGAGCCAGCTGGGGAGCCGCGTGGTAGTCGTGCAGCAGCCCGTTGACCCGCTGGGCGACCTCGTCCTGATCCCCGGAAGCGGCGGCCTCGAAGACCTCTCTGAGCCGCCGCGCCAGATCGAACAGCCCCTCGGCATCCGCGTCGGAGAGAGCCCCAGAGCGACCCCAGATCGCGGCCTCAGCCACCTGAGCCGCCTGCCTTCGGACGGCGGCGGCCCCCGAGCCCACCTGCTCCCTGCCGCGGCTGAAGCCGGGGGTGAGTCGATTCACCAATTCGGCCGCGGCCTCGACGCCCAGATCCATGTAACTATCGATCGGA
>JAKAVU010000123.1 GCA_021817185.1 bacterium | reverse complement strand
TCTCCTGCAAGGGGGGGGTCTGCGGCACCTGCCGCGCCCGCCTGCTGGAGGGGAGGGTCGCGATGGACCACACCTACGCCCTGGACGCCAGGGACCGCATAGACGTTTATGTGCTTACCTGCCAGTCCCATCCCCTCACTGAAACCGTGATTGTGGATTACGACGGCTGATCGGAGCGGCGCCGCTATCCTACCGGTGATGCCAGCTCCTCCTGACCCGACGGCCGCGATCGATCTGGAACAGGCGGAGAGGCGGCTGGCGGGCAGGGTCCATGTCACCCCTCTGCTGCGGTCTTCTTTGCTGGATCGGGAGGCGGAACGCAGGCTCTGGCTGAAGGCTGAGACCTTCCAGCGGAGTGGCTCCTTCAAGGCTAGGGGTGCCTTCAACGCTCTGTTGGCCGGAGTCGAAGCCGGTGACCGTAGGGGCGTGCTGGCGGTATCTTCCGGCAACCACGGCCAGGCGGTGGCCCTCGCCGCCGCCGAGCTCGGGCTCTCGGCGACCGTGGTGATGCCGGATGGGGCGGCGCCGGTCAAGCTGGCGGCCGTGCGCGCCTACGGAGCTGAGGTCATCAGCGACGGGGTGACCGGGGAGAACCGTGAGGAAGTGGCTCGCCAGTTGGCGGAGCAGAGGAACCTGCGGCTGGTGCATCCCCACGACGATCCCCTGGTGATCGCGGGACAGTCCACGGTCGCCTCGGAGCTCGTGGGCCAGGCCGGCAGGTTGGGAATCCACCCCACCACGGTGCTGGTCCCCGTGGGTGGCGGCGGGCTCATCGCCGGGATGTGTCTCGCCCTGGAGAGGTACATGCCCGGCGCGACCGTCATCGGGGTCGAGCCGGCGCTGGGAGACGATGCCAGCCGTTCCCTGGAGTCTGGCGAGCTGGTGAGCCTCGAGTCGACCCCCGAGACCGTCGCCGACGGGGCCCGGACCCTGCACCTCGGACGACTTTGCTGGGAGGTGATCCGCACCCGGGTCGAGCGGATCGTGACGGTCACCGATCTGGATATCGCCGAAGCATGCTGGTGGCTGTGGTCGCGCGGCAAGCTGGTGGTGGAGCCGACCGGGGCGATGACGGTGGCGGCAGCGCTGAGCGCGGTCAGGAACGGCGTTAGCCTGGACGGGCGCAGCGACGACCCGGGGGACATGATCTGCGTCCTCTCCGGCGGCAACTGCACGCCCGCTCAACTCGCCGAGCTGGTGGCTCGGGTCTGAGCGGAAGGCGAAGTCAGGTCAGCCGGTTCCAACCCGAACCGTTCCAGAGCCAAGCCTGGGCGCTGAAGCCACTTCCCGAGCTGGTGGCGCCGCCCACGAGCAGCACACCCCTGCCGGATGGAGCTGGTGCCATCGCCATGAAGCTGTACACCGGCGGTGCTTGGCCTCTGGCAACTACCGGTGTCCAACCTCCCCTCCCCCATCTCCAGGTCCGCTCCGAGGCTCCCGCGCCCGCGTAGAGCAGGACCCCTGAGTCGGTGGGGTCGGTGGACATCGCAATGTAGGCGAGGGGCCCGGGGGATCGCCGGGAGCTGAGCCTGGTCCAGTCTTGACCCGTCCAGGCCCAGGTGTCGCTGAGGCGGGCGCTGCCGTTGCTGCCGCCGTAAAGAAGGAGGGCGTTCAGGCCGGGGTCCCAGGCCATCGCGGCGGCGGTCCGTGCGGACGGCTCAATCTTGAGCCTCAGCTGACGCCAGCCCGAGGATGTGAGCACATAGGTGCCGGCCAGGGGTTTGCCGGACGCGTCGTCGCCGCCGAACATGAGTAGCTGCTTGGTGCTGGGGTCGTACGCGATGGCCGGGAAGCGACGACCGGGTGGTGGTTCGGTGAACTTCAACCGGCTCCAGCTCCGGCCGTTCCAGACCCACGTGGAGTCGAGGGCTGGGCCCAGCCCCTGCTCGGTCGCTCCTCCGAACAGCACGACCGCTCGCCGCTGCCCGGAATACGCGGCCCCCGCGTAACCCATCTCCGGCGGGGCGGGCTGACCAGCGGCCCGCAGCCAGCGGTGACCATCCCAGAGCCAGGTGGCGCCGGAGCAGGCGAGGTAGTCGCAGCCGCCGAAGAAGACGTCCTGATTGGTCTGCGCGTCGAAGGCCAGAGCCGCCCCTCCTACCGCGGGCGGCCCCTCCACCCCGGGCTGGCGCCGGACCGCGTTCACGCTGCCCCAGGTGAGGGTCGCCACCCCAGCGAGGGCGATGGCCGATCCAGCCGCGACCACGGCGCGTCGACGGCCCAGAGGACTTCCCTCGGGCCGCACCCAGCGGAACACGCTCCACTTCCGCCAGCTGCGTCCGAGCAAGAGCACCAGACTCAGCAGGATGTACAGCGGACCGGAGTTCAGGTCGGTGGTCCCTGCCGCGAATGGCAGGCCCAGGCCCTGGCCGAACACCCAGATGCCGGCGAAGAGCGGCAGAGCCGCTACCAGACACCATGCCGCGCCCAGACCGAGCATGACGCCCAGGCCCAGCACGAGCTCCGTGGCCGCTAGGATCGCGTTCCAGACCGCGGGCTGGTGGCCGATGAGCTCGGCCGCGAACACCAGGGCGCCGCGCAGCGGCTCCGGACTGACGGAGGCGTTCGAGTACAGCAGGCTGACGAACACCTGATAGGTTCCCGTCTGGTACTCGAGAATGGCGTCGATCAGGAGGATGGCCCCGAAGGCGATCCGGATCGCCGGCAGCCATGGTGCCGTGGGTTCGGCCCCATCATCCACCACCGGTGGCCGCTCCTATGTCCGATCCCTCGCGTCGACTGGGCGTGTGTGCGACGAACGATGCCCCCCGGGGTCTGGCGACTTCAACCACAGTGGCCACCATAGCGAACGCCCGGACCAGGTGCCGCGCCCTGCCGCTCCGGGTCCGGCGGCCTCCGGTCAGCCCAGGAGGGTCTCGAGCCGTTCCATCCCCGTCTCCAGGTCTTCCGCGCTCAACGCGTACGAGAAGCGCAGATACCCAGGGGCGCCAAACGCGTCCCCGGGGACCACCGCCAATTTGGCCTCATCGAGCAGGATGTCCGCCAAATCCGCCGAGCCCTGGACGGCCCGTCCCGCCACCCTCCGTCCCAGCACGCCGCGCACGGAGGGAAAGACGTAGAAGGCGCCCTCGGGCGGTGGGCATTCGAATCCGGGCAGAGCTCCCAGTCGGGCAGCGATCCGCTCCCTGCGCTCGGCGAAGATCGCACGCATCCGCTCCACCGGATCGAGTCCGGCCTCCAAGGCGGCGAGGGCGGCGAATTGGGAGACGTTGCTGATGTTGCCGCACACGTGGGACTGCAAGTTGATGGCAGCCCTGATGACCTCCGGGGCCGCCACCATCCAACCCACGCGCCACCCGGTCATCGCGTAGGCCTTCGCGACCCCATTCAGGCAGATCGCCCGGGGTTGGAGCTCGGGGACCACCGCCGGCAGGGAGTTGAACTCCGCTCCCTCGTAGGTGAACTGGTCGTAGATCTCGTCGCACACCACCCACAGCTCCCGGCTCTCCGCCCAGCGCCCGATCGCCTGCATCTGCTCCCGGGTGTACACGGCTCCGGTCGGGTTGGAGGGTGAAACAAACAGCAACACCTTGGTCCGTTCGGTGGTGCATCGCTCCAGGTCGGCGACCGACACCTTGAAGTTGGTGGTCTCATCGCTGTAGACCGGCACCGGGACGCCGCCGGCCAGCGCCACGGCCTCCGGGAACGTCACCCAGTGCGGGGTGGGGATCAGGACCTCATCACCGGGGTCGAGCAGCAGCGTGAACGCGTGCGCCACCGCCTGCTTGGTCCCGCTGGTGATCATGACGTTGGCGGCGGTGACCGGCAGCTGCGAATCCCGCCTGGTCTTGGCGGCGACCGCCTCGCGCAGCTCGGGAAGGCCCGCGGCCGGACTGTAGTGATGGGCCCTGGGGTTGCGGCAGGCCCGCTCGGCGGCGGCCACCGCCACCTCCGGGCTGGCGAAGTCCGGCTCCCCAGCGGCGAACGAGATGACCTTCTCCCCCGTCGCCACCAGCTCCTTGGCCCGCCGGTCCATGGCCAGGGTGGCGGACTCTGAGATTGCGCGAACCCGGCGCGACAGTGAAGTGGTGGGTCCGGGGGCGGAAGGCAATACACTTCCTCCTGATGACTACCGGTAGTGGGTCGATCCCAGTCATACCACAGGATCTGCTACCTGCGGACGGCCGGTTCGGGTCTGGCCCCTCTAAGGTACCGGCATTGGCCCTGGCCGGGTTGGCGAGCCGGGGTAGCGCACTCCTTGGCACCAGCCACCGGCAGCCGCCCGTGCGCGAGCTGGTGCTAAGAGTGCGGGAGCAACTGGGGCAGCTGTTTGCCCTCCCGGACGGGTACGAGGTGGTCCTTGGCAACGGGGGTGCGACGTGCTTCTGGGATGTGGCGGTGTTCAGCCTCATAGAGCGACGCAGCCAGCATCTCGTGTTCGGCGAGTTCTCGTCGAAATTTGCCCAGGAGGCGAGCTCGGCGCCCCACCTTGACGCTCCCCAGGTCATAACCTCAGATCCAGGCACCCACCCTCAGCCAGCGTCGAGCCCTGAGGTCGACTGCTACTGCCTGACCCAGAACGAGACCTCGACCGGGGTCGCCATGCCGATCCGGCGTCTGGGCGACCCCGAGCAACTGGTGCTGGTGGACGCAACCTCGGCCGCCGGCGGGATGGAGGTGGAGATCGGCGCCACCGACGTCTATTACTTCTCCCCCCAGAAGTGCTTCGCGTCCGAGGGTGGGCTTTGGATCGCGATCCTCTCGCCGCGGGCGGTGGAGCGCGCCCGCAGCCTGTGCTCATCCGCGCGCTGGGTGCCCAGCTTCCTCGACCTGGCAGCCGCGATCGACAACTCGCGCCAGGGCCAGACCGTCAACACCCCCGCGATCGCCACCCTATTCCTCCTCGCCGAGCAGCTCACCTGGATGCTCGACCAGGGGGGGCTGGCCGCGGCGGCGGCGCGATCGCGGCGCTCGGCCGAACTGGTCTACAGCTGGGCCGAGGCCAGCTGGTTCGCCTCCCCGTTCGTGGGCCGTCCAGAGGAACGGAGCCCGGTCGTGGCCACGATCGATCTGGCCCCATCGGTGCCGGCTGCGGCGGTCTCCCGGGTTCTCCGGGCCAACGGCATCGTGGACACCGACTCCTACCGCAAGCTGGGCCGGAACCAGCTCCGCCTGGGGCTGTTCCCCGCAGTGGATCCGGATGATGTCGGCACTCTGACCCGGGCGATCGATTGGGTTGTGGAGCATTTGCAGCACGAAGACTCCCACTGACGAAACCGTTACAGCCATTGGCGGTGGCCGCCTCCCGGTTGGTCTAGCATCGGACCTGCGAGCGAGTTCGAGCCTGGGCCCTGGCCGATCGCGGTGGGGTCCCCGGCAGGATGGCTTTGGTGGTTTGCCCAGACCGGCGGCGCAGGTCCTGGGCGGTGTCCCGTTTTCGCCCGAGCCGCGTTCTAGGGGAGGTGAGACCCTCGTGCGATGGCAATTTCGGCGGCCATGACTGATGGCTGAGGTTGCCGCGGTCGGCGATCCCCTCGCTGCCGCCTTTCTCCGGATCTCCCTCGTCGGCGATCTCGCCGACCCGGTCCTGGTGGAGGAACTACTTCGACCCTGGTTGGAGCGGAGGGCGCTGCCTCTGACCCACGACCGGACCATGGCCGTGCTCACCGCCCAGCAGGTGGTGGTCGACTTCGGGCTGGCGACCCCCTCAGACTTCCCATCCGCTTGGGCGATGGAGCGCTGGTTGGAGGTGCGGCTGGCTCAGACAGCCGCGCTGTTCACCGGATCGAGCGCTCCAGTTGGCCCCACTGCCCCCTCTCTCCGGCCCAGGAGAGCGGGATTGGCTGGCATCGGCGTCGTCCCGCTGGCGTGGCTTGCCAGGCTTCATCGCTCCTCATGGTGGTTGGGGGCGACTGCCGCCACCGCTGTCGTGGCCGGTGTGGGAGCCATCGCCCTGACGGCGGCGGTGACTTCGCCTGAATTGCAGCCCATGGTCGGCCAGACGGCACCACCGCTCGTGGCAGGCGGCACCCAGGCGCTGCTCCCTCCCCCGGGTCAGAGCGCGTCGACCCCGGTCAGCCCCCATCGCGCGGGTACCGAGCCGAGCCGACGGAGCGGGTCCCGCGCCCGTTCCGCCGGCAACACCGCGACCGCTCGGCCGACTCCATTCCAGCCGGTGGTGATCGTGATGGCCCCGCTTGGGACAACCGCGGTGGCGTCTTCTCCCCCGCCCCGATCCGGTCCCGGCCCCGTGCCGCCCGCTTCCCCCAGCCCTGCGGCCTGCCTACCTCCGATCCGGAGTCTCCACCGGATGCTGCACTCCCGGGCCTTCCGGAACGGCCTAGGGCCAAGGGCCGCATGCCCGTCGCCCCATCCCGAGCTGCCCTTGCCCCCAGCTGCCATGCGTAAGCCGTCTGGCGAGCTGGCGATGGTGGGCGCCCATCCCGCCACGTCCCAGCCGGCGCAAGTGCTGGCTGCGTCCGTGCACCGGGGCCCGTCGGCAAGGCACTTTCCGATGCCACCACCGGGTCGAGGTTCCAGGGCCCAACCGGCCCTGCGGTCGATGGGTCGCGCCGCGAGAGGGCGAGGGCGCGCCGACCGACACTGGGGATTGCAGTGACCAAGGATCCGGACGAATCCGACCGAGCCGGGATCCGGTTGTCGCTCGACGACGCGGTCGAGGAGTATCTGACCTACCTCGCGGTGGACCGGGCGCGCAGCCCCCAGACCATCAGGGCCTACGCCACCGACCTTCGGACCGCTCTCGACTTTTGGCGAGGACTGAAGCGGTCTCCGCAGACCATCTCTGAGCTCTCGCGTGAGTTGGTCCGCGCCTACCAGCGACATCTGGGGGAGTCTCCACTGGCACTGAGTTCGCGGGCGCGCCGACTGCAGGCGCTGAGAGGCCTGCTGCGCTATGCCCTGCGGGAGGGATGGGTCGGAGAGGACCTCGGGCTGCACATCGACATACCCAGGGTCGCTGCCCCTCTGCCCAAGCCGCTCACCACCGATGACGCCCGCTCCCTCCTCGCCCACCACTCGCGGGGCACGGAGCCGGATCTCAGAGACCAGGCGCTGGTCCACTTTCTACTCAGCACCGGCTGCCGGATCTCCGAGGCGCTCCGCGTCAACCGAAGCGATCTCAGCCGCAGCGGCCGGCTCGTGGTCAGGGGCAAGGGATCCAAGGAGCGGGTGGTGCATCTCACCCCCGCAGCGATGGCCGCCATCACCGACTACCTGGGGGCACGGCAGGACCGCGAACCCGCGCTCTTCCTGAACTACGACCGGCACTCCCGGAGCTCAGGATCACGCCGGCTCACGGCGGCCGGCGCCCGCCACATCGTCTCCCGCCTGCGCCGCGAGCGGGGTCTGGAGGCGCTGCGGTCACCGCACGTGCTGCGCCACACCACGGCCACCGAGCTGCTGACCATAACCGGCAACGTCCGGCTGGTGCAGGAGGTGCTGGGACACGCCAACCTCAACACCATGCAGGGATACACCAAGGTGGTGGACCAGGCCCGCACGGCGGCCTACCGTGAGTTCTCGCGCCGCCTGGCGGCACCCGACGAGCTCAGGGGCTCGGCTTGGGACTCGGGGCCGGAAGCGCAAACTTGAACGCCTCTAGAAAGACCGTGAAGGTGGCGGCCATGCTGTCGGAGCTGCCCTTGGCCGTGATCAGGAAGGCCACCCCGGGACTCCCCTGAAAGGCGACCGCAGCCAGATAGCCGGTGCTGACCGCGTAGGTCACCAGGGCGGTTGTGATCCCGTAGACCTCCACTGAAGCCACCGACTTCTCTCCGGTCCCCGCCGGCGCCCCCGGCGGCAGCTTGGCGGTGCTGGCGGCGGTGGTGACGGTGATCACCTGCCCGCCCTGGCCGCTGAAGGAGATGGTCCCGGGGGTGGACTGGGCAAACGTCCAGCTGGAGGGAAACAGAGCGGACCAGCTTGGATTGCCCGTCGATTGGTAGCTCTGGAAGGATGCCGTCGATGTGTACTCCGGGTTCGCGGTGATCCACCCGGTCGCGGTGCTTCCCTTTACCTGCCACCACCCGCCGTCGACTCCGGTCTTGGAGAGGACTGGCAGGGTCACGCCCTGGGCGACCACCCCCACCACCGGTGCGGTGGTGGAAGGGTCGGTGCGAAAGTTGACCCCGTCTGGGGCTATCACCGTCACCGCCTGCGGCAAAGGAGTCGGCGTCGCGCTGGGGGTGCTGGTGGGGGTGCGATGAGCATGCACCGCCGGCGGGGACGACAGCGCGCAACCCGCCAGACTCAGCGCGGCACAGCTGGCCAGCACCCCGGTTCTCGCCGCTCCCAGGCTAAGCAAGACGCTTAGAGGGTACTCGCAGCGGGCGCCCCCTGCAGCGGCTTCGCGGGCTGGGTCAGGGTTTGGAG
>JAKAVU010000122.1 GCA_021817185.1 bacterium | reverse complement strand
GCGCCTCCGCAATGTGCCGACTTCCAAGATTGGACCGCGGCCGCTGGGCATTCCTCCAGGCCGCCGGCCGCCTCCCTGCCCACCCCGTCGGGAGAGCTCGGCCGTCACAAGAAAAGCTCGGCGGCGAGCCGAAGGTTCTCGACCGGCCCGCCGACCAGAAGCAGGGTTGGCAACCCTGTCTGCCAGAGCTGAGCCTCCTCCCGCACCTTCCCCCTGGGGCCCACCAGCCCCACCGCCTCCACCATTCGAAGGGGCACGGCCTTGGCGGCAGCGGCGGGATCCCCACCCAGATAGAGCTCCCGAATTTGCTCCGCGGCGCTCTGAAACCCCATACGGCAGAAGAGGTCGAAGTGGAAGTTGTGCCGACGGCTGCCCATGCCCCCAACGTAGAGGGCCAGTAGGGGGCGGAGCCGGTCGGCGGCCTGCTCCGCGGTGGCGTCCACCACCAGCGGCAGGTTCGCCACAATCTCGAAGTCGGGAGGGCGCATGGGCGGTTCACGGCGTAAGAAGCCCTGCTGGAGGGCGTCTGCTTGCCACCCGGCACGGGCGGGAGCGTGGAAGCCCGCCAGCCACCCATCGGCGATCTCGCCGGCGAGCGCGATGTTGCGCGGGCCTTCGGCGCCCAGGAGCAGCGGGATGTGCGACCGCAGCGGATGCACGGTGAGCTGCACGGGCTTGCCCAGCCCACCGGGCAGCGGGAGCCGGTAGCGCTCGCCGGCAAACGCCAGCGGGCCCTCGCGACGCAGGATGGCGCGGACGATCTGGAAGTACTCGCGGGTGCTCTGCAGCTGTGGGCCGAACGGAACCCCGTACCAACCCTCCACCACCTGGGGTCCCGACGCCCCCAGGCCCAGTACCACCCGGCCGTTGGACAGGTGGTCCAGGGTGGCGGCCGCCATCGCGGTGGCAGCCGGAGGGCGGGCGTGCATCTGGGCGACCGCCGTCCCCAGCCGGACCCTGGTGGTGGCGCTGCCCCACCACGCCAGCGGGGTCAGCGCATCGGACCCGTAAGCTTCCGCGGTGAAGATGGAGTCAAAGCCGAGCCGCTCGGCCTCCGCCACCAGCTGGGCCGCGTCCGGAGGCGGCTTGGCCCCCCAGTAGCCCAGGGACAAGCCCAGGCGTACCCGCCCGTGACTGGGATCTCCGGGAATGGGGTCCACCACCACAGGGTAGTGGCCGGATCACGGTGGTCGCACCCGCGAGCGCATAGTTGACGGCGCACCAAGCCCGTCGCGGGGCCGGCTTGCCCCGCCCAGATCGAAGAGGAGGTTGGTTCATGGCGGAAGCGGTCATCGTCGCCGCGGGGCGGTCGCCCATCGGCAGAGCGGGGAAGGGCTCCCTGGTGGATTGGCGGCCGGATGACCTGGGTGCCCACGTGCTCAGGGAGGTCCTGGCAAAGCTCCCCCAGCTCGATGTCACCGAGGTGGAGGACGTCATCTGCGGCTGCGGGTTGCCCGGCGGGGAGTCGGGATTCAACATGGGCCGAGCGATCAGCATCCTGGCGGGTGTCAACGCCCCCGGGACGACCCTGACCCGCTACTGCAGCTCCTCGTTGCAGACCACCCGGATGGCCGCCCACGCGATCCGCGCCGGGGAGGGCGACGTCTTCGTCTCCATGGGGGTGGAGACGGTCAGCCGCTACGGCTACGGGACCTCCGATCCCCCCGACGCCCGCAACCCCCGGCTGCTACCGGGCAACTCGGAGGGGTTCCCTGACCTGTACATCCCGATGGGGCTGACCGCGGAGAACGTCGCCGAGCGGGAGGGGATCACCAGGGAGGAGATGGACGAGTTCGCGGCCCGCAGCCAGAACCTGGCGGTGGCTTCCCAGGCGGACGGGTTCTTCGCCAGGGAGATCGTCCCGGTGCCGCTGGCGGATGGACGGGTCATGGACCGCGACGACGGTCCACGCCCCAACACCACAGTCGAGGTCCTGAGCCAGCTGAAGCCGGTGTTCAAGGAGGGCGGGACGGTGACGGCGGGCAACGCCTGTCCCCTCAACGACGGGGCGGCGGTGGTGGTGGTGATGTCCCTGGACCGTGCCCGCGAACTGGGGATCACCCCGCTCGCGCGGGTGGTGGCCACTGCGGTGGCGGCGCTGGAGCCGGAGTACATGGGGCTGGGGCCGATCCCCGCCACCCAGCGGGTCCTGCGCCGAGCCGGAATGACCATGGCGGACATCGACCTGGTCGAGATCAACGAGGCGTTCGCGGCTCAGGTCATCCCGTCCGCTCGCGGCATCGGGATCGACCCCCTCGGCGACAAGCTCAACGTCTTCGGCGGATCGATCGCTCTGGGACACCCCTTCGGGATGACCGGCGCCCGCATCACCTGCACCCTGCTCAACGCGCTGCGGACCAAGGACAAGCAGCTCGGCCTGGAGACGATGTGCGTCGGTGGCGGGATGGGGATGGCCATGGTCCTGGAGCGGATGTCATAGGCGGCCGCGCTGCGCGGTCCGGCTGCCCTAATGAGCCGGGAGGGCCCGGTGCGGAGGTCGGCTCGCGACCGCGATCAGCGCCGCCGAGAGGGTGAGCCCGCAGATGCAGACCCCGGCCCAGGAGAACTTGGCAAAGAGCAGACCGGCCAGACCCGACCCCAGCGCTCCGCCCACGAAGTAGGCGGTCATGTAGACACTGTTGATCCGGCTGCGCGCTCCCTCCTGGAGCCGGTAAATCAGGCTCTGGTTCGTGATCTGGAGCCCCTGCACCCCCACGTCCAGCACCACGATCCCGGCCAGCAGGAAGCCCAAGCTGTCACGCCCGAGCAGCATCAGCGCGAAGCTGACGGCCACCAGCACCGCAAATGCGATCGAGGCCTGGTGGGCCCACCCTCGATCGGCCAGGCGCCCGGCGAAGCTGGCGCAGAGCGCTCCGGCCGCTCCCACCAGCCCGAAGAGCCCGATCACCGCGATCGGGTAGTGGTAGGGCGCTCCCGACAGGAGAAAGGCCAGGGTGGTCCAGACCGCGCTGAAGGCGGCGAACCCCAGCGCCCCCAGAAGCGCCCGCTGCCGCAGCACCGGTTGCTCCAGCGCCAGACGCCCGGCCGAGCGCAGCAGCGCGAGGTAGCCGAGTTCGCTCGCGGTGGGATCCTCGGGCAGAGCCAGCCGCAGAGTCACTGCCAGCACCAGCATCGCGGCGGCCGCGACCAGGTAGACCGCCCGCCACCCTGCCCACGCAGCCAGCAGCCCCGAGGCGGTTCGGGCGAGCAAGATCCCCAGCAGCAGCCCGCTCATGACGGTCCCGACCACGCGGCCCTGACGCTCCCTGGAGGCCAGGTCGGCTGCCAGCGGCACCAAAACCTGAGCGACGACCGAGGTGACCCCCACCAAGAGCGCGAAGATCTCGAACACCAGCAGGGTTCCGCTGAGAGCAGCCCCGAGGAGGGCGAGCCCAGCGGCCACCAGCACCACCGCCACCATGCGACGCCGCTCCAGGAGGTCGCCCAACGGCACCACCAGCAACAGCCCACCGGCGTAGCCGACCTGGGTCACGGTCACCACGGTCGCCATCACCGCCGAGCTGGTGGCGAAGTTGGCCGCCAGCAGATGGAGCAGCGGCTGGGCGTAGTAGAGGTTGGCCACCGCCAGCCCGCAGGCGACCGCGAGCAGGACCACGATCGGCCCCGAGACCGACCTGGTGTCGCTGGTCTCCTCTTCCACGCCCGACATGGCTGCCATCCCGCCTCAGTCTGGCGGAGGCGGTCCCGGCTGCCAGGCCCGGAGTTCCGCGGTGGACGGCCCAGGTCGCGGTCGGAGTCAGCCCTGAGGGAGCTGGAACCGTGCCACCGTGAAGGCGAGGATCAGGGGGATGTCGACCGCGTACACCACGAGCATCAGGGTCAGCAGCACCAGCTCCGGACCGGGCACCCGGTCCAGCACGAACACGTACTCCAGCATTCCCGCGCTGATGGCGTAGGCCAAGAGGGCCCATCTGCCCACCTGGAAGAAGCGTGGCCACGCGAAGTTCGGCACCCGCGCCAGCAGCGTCCCGGCCACGCCCAGCAGCAGCACCGCGGCGACCAGCAATCCGTAGGCCGGCCCCAGCGACACCGGGCCGGGGATGTGCGCCGCCAGGTAGATGCCGCCAACCACCACCAGGCAGAGGGCTGCAACCGCGATCGCGCCCACCGGCGGAACCGAGCCGGCGCGGGCCCCGGGCAGCCCCGCCATCAGCTGGCCACCCTGGTCATGATCACCAACGTGGCCACCTGCATCGCCCCGGTTACCCCGGCGGTGTAGATGAAGCGCTGCATCAGCCGACCGATGACCTCCGGCCGGGGATGGGGGCTCTTCATCTCGAAGAGGACGGCGATGTTGGCCGGCTCGAGGACACCGAGGGCGATCACCGCCATCACCCCGACCACCACGAACGACGCCACCAGCCAGCCGTGGTTGGGAGAGGCGGCGCTGAGATTGCCCAGGTGGCGGGCCAGCTGGAATCCCGAGCCCAGGGTCATGGTCACCAAGGTGGGCATGATCAGCACCATCTTGGGCATGAAGCGGGCGGAGAACTCCGCCCGCGCCGGAACTGAGAGCCGCCCCAGGATGGGTCCGACCACCAGGCCCACGAAGAGGTCGATCGCGGTCCAGAGACCACCGCCCACCACGTGGAAGAAGTCCAGCGCCCAGAGCCAATTGCCCGCGATGGCGACGATCAGGGCGACCAACACGGCGGCCACGATCGGGAGCCCGCGCCGGGGTACGATCTCAATACTGCTGGGGGGCGCGGTCTGGGGCTCGGCCCTGACGCCCAACCCCACCTGAGTTGCCACGTGCTCTACCTCGTGATGGTTATCGGCCGCGCCACCCGCGCCGGTCCGGCCGGCCACCCACTTGCGGACGCAACCTTATCAGCCCGAGCCGCCGCGGGCAAGTGATCCCGGGGAGCACAGATCCACCCCCTTGGCGGCCAGCACCTCGGTCGCAGCGGAGATCAGGGTGTGACGCTGGATCGCTCCGGAAGTGACGGCGGACTCCATCGCCGCCTCAATTTGGTGGAGCACCAGATCCGGGGCCGCGGAGTTGAACATGACCATGTCCGCTCCCGCCCCGATCGCCCTCACGGACGCCTGAGCGACGCTGAGATTGAGAGCCTGGATCGCTCCCGCGCTCAGGGAGTCGGTCAGCACCAGTCCCTGGAATCCCAACTGCCCGCGCAACAGGCCCTGGATGACCTGGGCGGAAAGGCTGGCCGGCTGGTCGGTGAGTCCCGGCACGGTGGCGTTCGCGACCATGATCGCTGGAACCCCCTGGGCGACCGCGGCTCGAAACGGAATAAGGCCCGACTTCTCGAGCGCGGGCAACGGCTGGGTCGCGGCGGGACCGTCGTCGGTGTTGCCGGTGGCGCCGCCCAACCCGGGGAAGTGCTTGAAGACCGGCACCACCCCAGCCGCCTCCAGCCCCTTGGCGAAGGCGAGCGCGTAGGTGGAGGCGACTGCGGGATTGGCGCTGAACGACCGCGCCCCGTCGGGATCGATGGCGTTCGGACCCGGACCGCCGTCGACGTCCGCGACCGGGGCTAGATCCATCGTCACCCCGCTTTGGCGCATCCGCAGCCCCACCGACTTCGCCAGCGCCTGGACCTGAGCGGGACTCATGGTCTCGGCCATCTGCCGAGCCCAGGGCAGCTCCCCCACCAGATTGGCCATCCGCTGCACACCACCCCCCTCCTCATCGGTCATGATGAGCGGCGCCAGCCCCTGTTTGGCGACCGCGTCCAGAGCCCGGATACCCGCCGCCAGCCCCGAGGGGGCGATGGATCCGAAGAGGATGACGCCGCCCGCCCCCTGGGCCACCGCCGCGTCCGCGGCGCCCACATCCCCCTCACCTACGGGGACGATCACGAGTTGCGCCGTCAGACGGGGCACAGTCCAGGTGCTGAGCTGCTCAGGGTTGGAGCAGATGGCGGTGAGGGGACTTTGGGTCGGACCTGCGCCCGGGCCAACGGACTGGCGCAGTGATGGCGTTCGGGACGGTGAGCCCAACGGTGTGCCCGTCCCACCCGGCGCGGCGAGCGGAGCGCAGCCCGCGACTGCCACGGCCAGCGCTGCCGCGAGCCCCGGGCCCAGCCGCCGGATGCGTCGCCCACAGGTCACCGCTGCAGAGTAGAGCCTGGCCATCGGGACGGGAGGTCCCGCTCTGAGTTCAGGCGCGGCGGGGCCGAATGATCACGAGCGGGCAGCGGGCGTGGCTCGCGCACTGATGGGAGACCGAGCCCAGCAGCAGCCCGGCGAATCCCCCGCGGCCCCGCGAGCCCACGACCAGCATCTCAGCGTTCGCCGAGGCATCCACCAGCACCTCCGCCGGCGACCCTATCGCGGCCTCCGCCGTGACCTGGACCCCGGCTCCGGGTCCGGCCGCCGCCACCTCCTCCGCCACCATCTTGCGGGCGTCCTCCAGGAGGTCGTTGAAGTAGCGCTCATCAGCGTACGGGTATCCCGGCACGCTGAGGGCAACGGTGTGGATCTGGACCACCCCGATCGCGGTCACGTCGAGCTGTCGGATGCGAGCCTCGTCGAGTGCCCACTGCAGGGCACGCCGGGAACCGTCGGAACCATCCACGCCGACCACCAGGAAACGCCGGCCGCCCTCGGTCTCCGTCATCGCGAATGCACCTCCATCACCTCCGGTTCGAGCGGAGCTCCGCACGCACCTCCAGCGTGGCCGACCGCCTGCTCAGGTCCCAACCGCGGCAACCCGGGGTCTGGACCAGGGATTCCACCCCCTCCTCGACGCCCGCGCTGCGGCCCCACCCCCGCCACGGGAAACTGGTTCGCCCGCCGCTACGGGACCTGCGTCAGCGGTGGGCGGCCTCCGACTCCGGGCATGGCACGAACAGGCGCACCACGGTTCCGCCGGGGCGAGCGCTGCGGATGCGCAGGCTCCCACCCATGGCGAGGGCTCGCTGGCGCATGGTTGCGAGCCCGAACCCCCCACTCCCACCCGGCTGGGGGTGATCGCCGAATCCCACGCCGTCGTCGGCGATGAGCAGGCGGACGCCGCGGCGGGACCGAACCAGGCGCATGTCCACCCGGGTGGCGCCGGCATGCTCCTCCACATTTCGCAGCGCCTCCTGGGCGATCCGATAGCATCCCGACTCCAGATCGAGGCCCCAGCGCGCGGCATCTCCCTGGGTGGTGAAGCGCACGGTGACCCGCCCGCGCAGGGTGGTGTCCGCAGCCAGCTGACGGAGCGCCGCAGGCAGGCCGAAATCATCCAGCACGGACGGGTGCAGATCGCGCGCGATCAGCTGCAGGTGGTCCCCGACCGTGGCCGCCAGCCGGGCGCCCTCGCGCGAGACCTGGGCGAGCTCGTCCGGCGCCAGGTTGCCCTCGGCGGCCTGACCCAGGAGCCGGCGGATGTGGCTCAGGGTCTGGAGCGGATCCTCGTGGATGCGATCGGCGAGCTGACGGCGCTCCAGCTCTTGGGCGCGGAAGAGGCCCAGCTGGTACTCATCACGCTGCACTTCGGCGCCGCACGAGCGAGCCTGCCCGGCCGCCATGATGATCATCGGTCGCCCGAGGTCTCAAGGGAAAGCAAGCCATGGTTGACCGCGTGGACGACAGCCTCGGTGCGCGACCCCACCCGCAGCTTCTCGAAGATGTTGTGGAGATGGCCCTCCACGGTGCGGAGGCTGATCCCCAACTCCTTGGCGATCTCCTTGTTCGCCCGCCCCTGGGCGATCAGGCGCAGCACCGCGAACTCGCGGGAGCTCAGGCGGTCACTGGCCCGGCTCGGCTCCAGGCTGATCTGGGCGAGCTTCCGGCTCAACGCAGGGGTGAGCACGGTGGAGCCGGAGGCGACCGCCCTGACCCCTTCCACCAGCTCGCGACCGGGGGAGGTCTTGAGCATGTAGCCGGAGACGCCTGCCGCCAGCGCCTCCCGTACATAGTCCTCGTCCTCGTGGGCACTCAGGATCAGGACCTTCAGGTCGGGCAACTCGGCGAGCAGCTCCCGGGTCACCTCGATCCCGGTGAGACCGGGCATGCGCATGTCCATCAGCAAAACCCGGGGTCGCAGCTGCTTGGTGAGGGTGACCGCGTCGTCGCCCCGGGCCGCCTCGCCGACCACGGCGATGTCCGGCTCGTGCGCCAGAATCTCCCGGGTCCCCTCCCGGACCAGGGCATGGTCCTCGGCGATGACGACTGTGATCTGATCAGCCATGTCTTTCTCCCTCCACAATAGCCCGCCCCGGGACCCCGTCCCTCCCCGTAAACCTCGGCGCACCCGTAGGTGATTGCCCCGGGCTGACCGGCTCCCTGGCGGCACCGCCGGTGGTCAGATCCACCACCACCAATGCCCCCCGACCCGGCCGCGAGCGCAACCTGACCCGCCCTCCCAGCAGCTGTGCGCGCTCCCGCATCCCCAGCAGGCCAAGCCCCTCCCGACG